>JALUMZ010000199.1 GCA_027055635.1 Campylobacteraceae bacterium | reverse complement strand
ATCCAAAGATGAATTATGCTCTTTTTGTATTGATCGCATTTTTGGGCATTTACTCATATATAAAAACTCCAAAAGAGATATTTCCTACATTTGATCTGGATATGATTAAAATTTCGGGGCATTATGCCGGTACATCCATAGATATTATGGATAAAATAGCAGTTCGAGAGATAGAAGATAGAGTCAAAGGACTTGATGGCATAGACGATATGACTTCTGCTATCACTCCAGGTTCATTTGTCATCATTTTAAATCTCGTCCAAGGCGTCAATAAATACAACATAGCAGACAAAGTAAAAGATGCCGTAGATTTGGCAAGACAGAACTTTCCAAGCGATATGGATGATCCAAAAGTTACCGTGCTAGACACTACTAAAGCCCTCTTGACGCTCTCCATATCATCAAACAAAAAAAACCTTTCATATTTAAAAGAGATCAGTGACGACATAAAAACAAAGATTTTAAGCGTCAAAGATGTCTCGGATGTGACAGTATATGGCGACTCGGATATGTACTACAGTATATCCATCGACGAAGAGAAACTAGATGCTTTAGGCATAAACAGCACTGCCTTTTTATCAGCCCTCTCAAACATCTCATATATCTTTCCTGTAGGCAAGATAGAAGGAAATAAAAAGCACTACTATATCTCGACATACAATGGGGCAAAAACTGCCAAAGAGATGAAAAACACAATCATCTCGGTAAATGGCAAGAAGCTCTATCTAAATGATGTGGCTAAAGTCGAAAAAAAGTATAAAGATTCGACAACACTCTCAACGATAAATACCAAACCATCGCTAAATCTGGCGATAACTCAAGTAGAAGATGGCAATGCACTAATCGCCACAAAAAGCATTGAAAAACTGATAAAACCAATGCAAAAACGATACAAAGATGTTATATTTACCATCAACAACGACAACTCTTCAAAGATAAAAGATAGGCTGAATATAGTCATATCAAATATCTTTTTTGGCATTATATTGGTAACTCTACTTTTGGCTTTGCTTATAAATCCTAAGATGGCTTTTATAGTCGGTATGGGAATTCCTACTTCATTTATCATGGCGGCCATATATTTTCACGCTTTTGGATATACAATAAATATGATCTCACTCATCGGAGTATTGCTAGCTCTTGGGGTACTCGTAGATGATGCGATAGTGGTGGCTGAAAGTATCCAACAATATATAGAAAAAGGCTATTCACCTCATGATGCGGCACTCCAAGGAAGTAAGGATGTGGCAAAACCAGTCATCATGGCTTCTATAACTACGCTTTTTTCATTTATACCGATACTGATGATAAGTGGAACGATGGGAGAATTTATAAAACTTATCCCCATAGCAGTTTCCGCCCTATTAGTCGCCTCTTTGATAGAGTCATTTGTCTTTTTACCTCTTCATGCAGCTCACATACTAAATAACAAATCAAAAGTTCTTTCATGGGAAAAACCAAATAAAATATACAGTTACATCATACACAAGCTGATGAATTATAGAAAGACTTTTCTCTTTGCCTTTTTGATTTTAGTCCCGCTTTTGACAGTTTTGGGTATAAAATCCTCAAGGTTTCAAATGTTTCCAAAGTTTGATGCCACAACAATGAGCATATCCCTCAAAACCGACATAAATACTCCCGTAGAAGAGACTTACAAAAAAGTAAATCACATAGCAGATATACTCTATAAACACAAAAAAGAGTTTAGCATACAAACTATCTCGACCATAGCTGGATACAGAATAAATGCAGCAGGAAGCAGTGAAAACTACCCTTATGTAGCAAGTATCAGCATAGAACTATATAAGCTAAAACCTCATGATTTTGTAAACAAATATATCACTCCAAATTTGAGTCTATATTATGATAAAAAAGACAGAATCAGAGATAAAACTTCTCAAGAAATAGCCAAGGAGATAAGAGTTTTTCTAAAAAAAGAGGGGTTCAAGAAAAAACTTCATCTCCAAGAGCTTTTCATAGCAGAGAGGCGAGCAGGTCCGGTAAAAACAGATGTCAAGATAGGTGTTGTTTCCAATGATACCGTAAAAACCAAACAAGCTATCAAAAAGATAGAAGGCGCTCTTGGCAAACTAAAAGGCATAAAAACACTCTCAGACAATG
>JALUMZ010000198.1:1769-2140 GCA_027055635.1 Campylobacteraceae bacterium | reverse complement strand
GTTGAGTTTGGAGGCATACTTCCCGGAACTATTCCTCCTATATCGCTATGATGACCTCTACTTGCTACCCAAAATAGAACTTTTTCATCTTTAAGATATGGAGTTACCACCGTAATATCGGGTAAGTGTGATCCTCCCTCATAAGGAGCATTAGTGATATAAGTTGAAGAGTTAATTTTACCGAATTTTTTAATGATTGATTTAACTACGCTACTCATAGAGCCTAAATGTACCGGAATATGAGGAGCATTTGACACGAGGTTTCCTTTACTGTCAAAAATAGCGCAAGAAAAGTCAAGTCTCTCTTTGATATTGGTTGAAAGAGCTGTTTTTTGTAAAATATCACCCATTTTAGTAGCGATAAATTTAAA
>JALUMZ010000198.1:0-1759 GCA_027055635.1 Campylobacteraceae bacterium | reverse complement strand
GTTTAACTTTTTTTATCTCTTCAAGTGTAATAGTAATATCAAGATAATCATTGATAAAAGCTTTTGACTTTTCATCAAGCACTATTGTTGAGGTATCTTGAATGATAAGAGCAGGTCCTTCTATGGTAGCTTGCGGTGCGATTTCATCATAAATCTTTGCTTTTTGCCAACTACCGTTTAAAAATATCTCTTGCTCTTTAACGGGAGTGATTTTTTTTGGTTTAAATTTCTCTCTTTCACACAAATTGCTAACATTGATAAAGTCGATTTTTATCGATTCGACAATGATCTCTTTATCAAGCAAAAAGCCAAACAATCTTTTATGTTTTTCATAAAATTCATTTAAAAAATTCTCTTTATATTCAACCTCTATGGTTGTAGTAGTTTGAGCATATTTTAAAAGTAGGGTTTTTTTAGTTTTATCACTTTTATAATCAAATTTTTCAAACTCTTTTTCAAGATCAATTTCATCTACTTTTTTATCAAAACTTTTAAAAAATGTTTTTGAAATATCGGCATTTGCTATACCTACGGCTGAGAGGATACCTGAGTCTTTATGGATAAATACTTTTTTGATACCTAGTTTTCTAGCAACCCCTACTGCATGCTGACCTCCCGCACCTCCAAAAGCGCATAGAGTATGATTTTTTACATCATATCCCTTTTTTACGGTTATCTCTTTTATAGCATTTGCCATATTTTCATTGGCAATATCCAAAAATCCTTCAGCTACCTCTTCTATACTTTTATTTACTATTTTTGCTATCTCTTTAAAGCCCTCTATCGAAGCTTCTTTATTTAAGGGTTCATTTTGGTTTTTACCGAAAATTTTTGGAAAAAAATCAATATCAAGTCTATTTGTTACCAAGTTTGCATCAGTTATGCTAAGATAGCCGTTTTTTCCATAGCATAATGGTCCGGGATTGCTACCGGAGCTTTCAGGTCCAACCGCAAACATTTCATTTTTATAAAAGAGCCTACTGCCTCCTCCGGCTGCAACTGTATGAATATCCACACTTGGAACTGCAACTCTTACACCGTTTACTTCATCATAATATTTTAACTCTACTTTTCCATCATATCTGCTTACATCCGTGCTGGTTCCTCCCATATCAAAACCTATCAAAGGAGTGCCTTCATAGATGGATTTGAGTGCCACAACCCCTCCGGCAGGTCCGCTTAAGAGTGCCACACTTCCGCCAAATTCATCTTTTTTGCAAAGATTACCGTCTGATTTCATAAAATAGAGCTTATTTAAATCACCTTCAAAATTATAAACAATTCTTTGGATATAATTTTTTAAAATAGGTGTCAAATAAGCATCTACTACAGTAGTATCACCTCTATCGACTGCTCTAATGGAAGCTGAAATATCCGAAGATATGCTAGTATGTTTTATGCCTAGCTCATTTGCTATTGTATTTACTTTCTTTTCATGCTCATTAAAAAGATAAGAGTGCAATAAAACAACCGCAAGTGAGTCAATATCTTTATCTTTTAAACTCTCTTTTAATTTTTTAGTATCTAGTTTTTGAACTATATCTACTCCGTCATTTTTAGGATAAATCCTCTCATCAACTTCTATAACATTTTCATATAAAGGTTCATTTTTTTTAGGATTTAGAGCAAATATATCACTTCTATTTTGATAACCTATCTCAAGTAGGTCTTTAAATCCCTTTGTGATAAGCAAAGTTACCTTAGCACCCTTTTTTTCCAAAAGTGCATTGGTAGCCACGGTAGTCCCAAGTCTTATCCC
>JALUMZ010000197.1 GCA_027055635.1 Campylobacteraceae bacterium | reverse complement strand
TTGGGGTGCGTTGCATGGTGTGGCTTTAGTCATCCATAGGCTTTGGAAAAGTTTTGGTTTTACTATGCATAGATATTTGGCATGGTTTATCACATTTAACTTTGTCAATATAGCATGGGTTTTCTTTCGAGCCAAAGAGTGGGGTGATGTCAAAAAAGTTCTTTGGGGCATGGTCGGGGGTGAGGGAGTAATGGTATCTGATAAAACTCTCTATAAGCTTAGTTTTCTAAGAGATTTTATAGCTTCCCATCCGCTAAATTTTGGAAGATTGCAATTTGGAACGAGTGCTTTTGTGTGGTCAATAGTGGGAATTTTTGTAGTTGCAAGATTTCAAAACTCTACAGATGTGACAAGTAGATTTTCTCCAAATCGTAAAAATCTTCTTTTTATCTCTGCTATCATCATATACACTATGTTTGATATGAATAAAATATCAGAGTTTTTGTACTTTAATTTTTAGGATTTATATGAGTTATAAAAAATTTACGATAATCTTTTTGTCTATCTTAGCCTCATTTTTAATTTTTAACTTTGCTGTTTGGAATTTAGCAACAAAATATATACTAGAGAGACACGATGGCTACATCACTGGAAATCTTGCAAGGATGGGGTACATAACAAGCATACTCTATAAAAGAAAAAATAGAGATACGCTACCTAAAAGGCACTTTGAAGCTAAGAACTATAACTATCAAAAGATAAATATGCTGACACTTGGAGACTCCTTTTCAAATGGAGCAGGAGGTGGACTCAATAGATATTACCAAGACTATATGGCAACTTATATGAATTGGAATATTTTAAATATATACAAATACAAAAAATACAATGAGATAAATACACTCATAACGCTTCTAAATAGCGGTTTTTTGAAAAAGATAGGCGTAAAATATGTTTTGTATGAGACTATCAAGATAAGAGCAGTCAATAGACTTGTAGCCAATATAAACTTTAACACCAAAAATAGCATAAAAGAGATAGAGAATTTTTACAACTTTGGAAAGACAAAAAAATCAAACTCTTCGCTAAAGATTCCAAAAACAAGCTTTATAAACAATGGAAATTTCAAATATATAGCATACAACTTTTTGTACAATTTCTCAAATCACGCATTTATATCAAAAGTATATATGGCAAAAACCAAAAAAAGTATATCCTCTATCAAACCTTACGATAAATTTTTATTTTACAAAAAAGAGCTCACCTCTATATCAAACAATAGCAAAAAAAATCTAGAGATTATGAACGATAACCTCAACCGTCTTGCATCCCTTTTAAAAAAACAAGATATTAAACTTATCTTTATGCCTGTAGTTAATAAACTGGATTTTTACTATCCACTGCTTAGGGATAAAGAGTATCCAAAAGATCCTTTTTTTGACACTATTAGAGAGTTGCATAAAGATTATATCTTTATAGATACTAAAGCTATTCTCAAAAAAGGGCTAAAAAACGGCATAAAAGATATATTTTATTATGACGATACTCACTGGTCTTACAAGGCTTCAGATATGGTTTCTAAAGATTTAAAGAGTCTTTTAGAGCACGAATAATAGTGTTTCCTATCATCACATGCGCCTCAAAAATGCAAGAGGTATCATCACTTGGTACTATGATATTTACATCACAAAATTCACTCATCGCACCTCCATCATATCCGCTAAAACCTACTGTTCTGCACTCCATATGTTTTCCTAAACTCAATGCTCTCAAGATATTTTTGCTATTTCCGCTTTTTGATATACCTATGAGCAAATCACCATCTTTCGCCAAAACCTCAATCTGCTTGTCAAACGCTCTATCTTCTTCATTTGAAATAGTTGCATCAAGACAGATAGCAGGTAACCCTCTTTTATCTATATCACATCCACCTATCAATTTAGTTGCTATATATCTTGCATTTAGTGCATTGTTTCCATTTCCAAAAAGTATAATTTTTTTACCATGATTAATAGTTTCAGTCGCTATCACACAAGCAGTATATATATAGTTTTGCAACTCATCCTCAATCTCACTCATAAGATTTTTACGGGTAGTCATCTCGCTTTGAATTAAATCCATCATTCCATTTTCCATTATTCAACCTTTCTATAGATGAAATTGTACTATTTTTAGTTGAAATTATTTATACTCAGACACTTACTTACAAGAAATTTTAAAGAAGTTTGTGTTAGAATGATGCCTAATCTTAATTTAAAGGAATCAAAATGAAAAAAATCGTTTTAACTTCGATAGTAGCTTTAGCTGCTGGAACTGCTCTCATGGCTGGTGTAAATGCTGCCGGTTGTAAAGGGTGTCATGGTCAAAACTTTGAGAAGAAAGCTCTTGGTAAGTCAGAAGTAGTAAAAAATATGACTCACGAAGAGATCGCAACTGCACTTAAAGGCTATAAAGCCGGTACATTTGGTGGCTCTATGAAAGGTATCATGAAAGGTCAAGTTGCAAAGTACTCTGATGCTGACTTGGAAGCATTTTCAAAAACTGTAGGCAAATAATCAACCAAGAGGGTGTTTTTCACCCTCTTTAATCAAAACTCTCCTCTTGTAGAAGGTATTTTGACTTTAAGGATAAATCTTGAGAAAAGGTATGTTGTTATTTTTAGTACTGACATCTTCGCTATTGGCTGTTGATGGAGCGGCTATTTATTCAAAATGTGCAAAATGTCATGGAGAAAATGGAAAACATGCTGCTTTTGGGAAATCCGTAAGAATTGCCGGTTGGAAAGTCAAACAGACTGTTGCTGTTTTAAATATCTTCAAAAATATGTCCAAATACGATAAATTCGCAAGAGTGATGAACAGACAAGTCTCAAAGCTAAGTGATGAAGAGATATTGGCTGTTGCACAATATATCTCAAAACTAAAATAACTGACCTTACATATTATAATGAGCAAATCTCATTATAATGGCAGGGACTAAAGTCCCTACAACCCCCTAAAGCTTGCGAAAAGTAGGACTTTTCGAGAAAAAATTAGAACTTTACAAATTAATCTGGCGGACGATACCCTTTGTCTTTCTCTTCTTTTCTCTTTTTTATTATTTTTTTCTTTCTCTCTTCTAACATAATAGCATCATGCAAAGCCTCCTCACTATCTTGAAGAGCGCCATCTAGAAACTTATTTTGATCTTCAAATTGTCCGGTTCTTAAACCCCACAAAAGCGCCCAAAGCCCAAAGCCACCTAGTAAAATAGAAGCCCCTAACATCATCGCTACTACCCATGTACTCATACCTTTTCCTTTATGGCAAAATTTATCCGCATCGAATTTCCTATCACTACAAGCGAACTAAGCGACATAGACAAAGCCGCAAATAGCGGTATCACAAAGCCTGCCATCGCTAGCGGAATTGTGATAAAATTATATATAAAGGACAAAGCTAGATTCTCTTTTATGATTTTGTATGTTTTTCTTGAGATCAAAAAAGCATAATACAAAGAGTTAAATGAGTTATTCATCAAAACTACATCACTAACACTCAGTGCTATATCTGTACCACTTCCCATGGTTATAGCTATCTCACTTTTAGATAACGCTAAAGCATCATTGATACCATCCCCAACCATCACAACTTTTTTACCATTACTTCTTGCATCATCAATAATTCTAGCTTTGTCATCAGGAAGCAAAGAGGCATATACTTGTCCTATACCAACCTCTTGGGCTATTTTTTTTGCTACTTTCTCATTATCGCCCGTAAGCATTGCTATCTGCACCCCTAGTTTGGCGATCGCTCTTAGAGCCTCTTTTGCATCAACCCTAGGTCTATCTTCTAGGGCAAATATCGCTACAACTTTATCATTTATAGCAAAATAGAACTGACTATACTCTTTGAAATAGTCTGTACATGTAATCTTGTTTTCTCTTAATAGATTTTGATTTCCACCATAGAGCTTCATGCCCATATACTCTGCTTTTATACCTTTTGCTTCTACCGTCTTGACATTTTTTAGCTCAAGAGTAGTCATTTTTTTATCTTCTAAACTTTGAGCTATAGCTTTGCTTATCGGATGGGTAGAATTTTTAACTAAAGCGTATAGAAGTGTTTCATCAAACTTTTCAAAGTATTTCATATCTACAATTTTTGGCTCTCCTTGCGTGATTGTTCCGGTCTTATCTAGCATCAAAACATCACATTTTGCCATCGTCTCCAAAAAAGATGCCTCCTTAAAAAGTATCCCTTTTTTCGCCCCCAATCCAAGCCCCACAAGTGTTGATACAGGAGTTGCCAATCCCAATGCACAAGGGCATGCTATCACAATGACCGATATAGCCACTATAAGAGAGTGCTCAAACGAGGCAGAGTATAAGTACCAAAAAATAAATGTTCCAACAGCCAAGAGTAAAATAGCAGCCGAAAAGTATCCAGAGACTATATTTGCCAACCTCTCTATTTTTGGCTTTTTATTCATGGAATCCTCTAAAAGAGATGTTATCTTACTAAGGACTGATGAGTGTATATCATTTGTGGCACTATACCGGATGACACTATCTAAGCAAATATATCCACTTATGATTTTATCACCTTTTTTAAGAAAGAGAGGAGTTGACTCACCGCTCAAGCTAGATGTATCAAACGAGCCTTCGCCAGATATAATGATACCGTCAATCGCCACTTTTTCACTCGCTTTTATCTCTATGGTATCTGCTACTTTAACCTCTTCTACTCCTAAAAGTATCTTTTCACCATTTTTTATAACAACAACTTCACTCGGAGTAGAACTGTTAAAACCATCAATCAAATCAACCGCTTTTTTCTTGCTTAAAACTTCGAGATATTTTCCTGTAAATACAAAAGTGATTATCATAGTAACAGAATCAAAATAGACTTCACCCTTATGGGTAAACATAGCATAAATGGAGTAGATATAGGCCAAACTTGCCCCGGTTGCCACCAAAATATCCATATTTACATATCTATTTTTTATACCGTAATATGCACCCTTAAAATAGACCCAACCTGTATAAAAAAGCGTAGGGGTTGCCAAAACAAACTCTGCAAAATTTAGTACATCTTTTATATCGCTTTTCATTCCGCTGAAATATCCGGCATATTGAGCTATAGCTATCCACATTATATTCATAGTGGTAAAGATACCAACCAAGAGCCTTGCATAGTAGTCTCTCCTAGTAGCATTTGCCTGCACCTCTTGCATACTAGGGTCATAAGGATAGGCATTGTAACCTATGCTTCTTATAGTGAGAATAATTTCGGATAATTTAATAGTATCTGCATCCCATACAATTTTGGCTTTATTGTTAGTTTGATTTATGCTCGCCTCTATGATGCCATCTTTTTGGTGTAAAACTTTTTCATTTAACCATACACAAGCCGAACAGTGTATGCCCTCTATGATGAGATAAATCTCGTTAAAACCATCCTTCTCTTTTATATACTTTTGGTTAAAACCATCTAAGTCAAACTTTTCTATATCTCCTATGTCTGAGCTGGCTGGATCTAGTTTAGTATCTCCTATCTTCTCATAAAAATCATCCAAACCCTCACTTTTGAGAAGATGATATACCCCTTGACACCCTTTGCAACAAAAAAATTTCACACCATCGCTAAAGCTCTCGTCTCTAAACAGTGCTTTTTCATCAAATTCAAGATGGCAATGGTCACATCGTCTTTTTGGCATAAGTATATATCCTCTCACAAACTTAAAATGTTATTATATCGCTACTTCGCTTTTACTTTTCTAACTTAACCTAACTCTTTAGGATATAATGCGCTCTATAAGTTCAAAAACATATGTTGTGGACTAATACAAAGTATTGACAAAATCTCTGCTTTATTATAAAATTACACATCGAATTTACAAAGACACTCTCTTTGCTACGCTAAGCACTAGATTTCTTGAATTTAATAGCACTTTATGTATTTTTATTAAACAAAAATGAAATCAAGCTTCATAAAAAACTTATAAAAAGAAGGTAAGATGGGCAACAACTCTTCGTCAGAACACGGAAAAAACAACAATCACTATAGAAAGTCAAGAACACATATACCTGTTGAAGGCTATAAAATAGAAAATTTAAGACATATGGCACTTGAAAAACTAGTTGAAATAGCAACAAACTTAAATGTAGAAAATCCAAATGAACTAAAAAGACAAGATTTAATGTTTGAGATACTGAAATCTCAAGTAAATAAAGGTGGTTTTATACTTTTTACAGGCATCTTAGAGATAACTCATGAAGGATATGGCTTCTTAAGAACAACTGATGCGAACTTTAGTGATAGTGCTAATGATGCTTATGTAAGTGCAACACAAGTGAGAAAATTTGCTCTTAGAACTGGGGATATAGTTACCGGTCAAGTAAGACCACCAAAAGAACAAGAGAGATACTATGCACTTTTAAAGATAGAGGCTATAAACTACCTACCTATGCAAGACAGCAGAAGAAGACCTCTGTTTGAAAATCTCACACCTCTGTATCCTACTGAGCGAATAAAACTTGAGTATGATCCGATGAAAATCACAGGCAGAGTACTTGACCTTTTTACCCCTATCGGAAAAGGGCAAAGAGGTCTCATAGTTGCACCTCCAAGAAGTGGTAAAACAGAGCTTATGAAAGAGTTGGCTCATGGTATCTCGCATAACCATCCTGAGATTGAACTGATAGTTCTTTTGGTTGATGAGAGACCTGAAGAGGTGACAGATATGCAAAGAAGCGTAAAGGGTGAAGTATATAGCTCTACTTTTGATATGCCGGCAAACAACCATGTGCGAGTCGCAAATCTAGTCATAGAAAAAGCAAAAAGACGAGTTGAGATGGGAAAAGATGTAGTTATTTTACTAGACTCCATCACAAGACTTGCACGAGCCTACAATACAGTAACACCATCTAGCGGAAAGATTCTAAGTGGTGGTGTTGATGCAAATGCACTTCACAAGCCAAAGAGATTTTTTGGAGCTGCTAGAAATATAGAAAATGGTGGAAGCCTTACAATCATTTCAACCGCCCTGATAGAGACTGGAAGCAGGATGGATGAAGTGATTTTTGAAGAGTTTAAAGGAACAGGAAATAGTGAAATTGTACTAGATAGAAATATCTCCGATAGAAGAATATATCCTGCGATCAATATAATGAAATCAGCCACAAGAAAAGAGGAGTTACTCATATCTCCTGATAATTTACAAAAAATTTGGGCTATAAGATCTGCTATAGCACAGATGGAAGATATAGAGGCTCTAAAATTTTTATATGCCAAAATGTTAAAGACAAAAAATAACGAAGAGTTACTCTCTACACTAAACGACTAAAATATAACTATCTATTTTTTGCGGCTCTGTGGAAAGGATTTTGATAGTCGGCCTTTTCACAACCTGCAAAAAAGAGACTCAAAGAAACAATCAAAAATGAAAATATAAAAAATTTTTTTATCATAACTACCTCTAATTTTTTTTAAGATATAATATCATAGAATTAGTATAGCATAAAAATATAAAGGTTTTCAAATTGTCTCAAGTTTTAGCACTAAAATATCGTCCAAAATCATTTGATGGGCTCATCGGTCAAAATTCTGTCACTCAGACGCTAACTCTAGCATTAAATCAAAATAGACTCTCACATGCCTATCTATTTTCAGGTCTGAGAGGAAGTGGAAAAACCTCAACAGCAAGAATCTTTTCTAAAGCTCTGATTTGTGAGAAAGGTCCTACAGCCACCCCTTGTGAAGAGTGTGAAAACTGTAAAATGGCAAATGAAAACAGGCATATAGATATAATAGAGATGGATGCAGCAAGCAGTAGAAAGATAGATGACATAAGAGAACTTATAGAGCATACAAAATACAAACCAAACAGTGCAAGATATAAGATCTTTATCATTGATGAAGTCCATATGCTAACAAAAGAGGCATTTAATGCTCTTCTTAAAACACTAGAAGAGCCTCCTCCTTATGTAAAATTTATACTTGCAACCACGGATCCTCTAAAGCTCCCACCTACGATTCTTTCAAGAACACAACACTTTAGATTTAAACAAATAGGTGAAAAAGATGTGGTAAATCATCTCTCACACATACTAAACCTCGAAAATGTTAAATATGAAGAGGAGGCGCTACATATGCTAAGCAGAGCCGGCAACGGTTCACTTAGAGATACTCTGACTCTTTTAGATCAGGCTATTATCTTCTCCAAAGGAGATATAACAGCACCAACACTTGCATCTATGTTAGGACTCCTTGACCCAAAAGAACTAAATACAATTTTTGATGTACTTCTATCAAAAGATAGAGATAAAACTGTAGAAATCATAAAAGAGCTAGAAAATTACGAGTGTGAAGTTGTGATTGATGAGATGATAGCTTATCTTAAAAACGCTTTCTTCAATATGGACAGTAGATTTTCTACTCTTTTGATTGAAAGATTTTTTAGAATTCTTAGTGAAGCCAAAAATTTACTATATCTCAATGCTGATAACTCTTTTGTACTCTCCTTGGTATTTTTCAAAATGATTGAGGCTACAAACATAAAAACAATAGATGAGATGATAGAAAATCTTGAGAGTGAGAAATTTAGAGTTGAGCCAACACTTGAGGTAAAAGCGGTGAAAAGCCAAACAAAACCAGAGCTAGAGACAACTCAAAGCAAGGCAGATACAAAACATCAAGAAGACAAAAAATCAGAAGAGAGATTTCAAAAA
>JALUMZ010000196.1 GCA_027055635.1 Campylobacteraceae bacterium | reverse complement strand
GTACTTAACTATGTAACCGATACCAAGACCGACAATAGCACCTAAGTACTTCGCATTTTCAAAAGAAAATATATAGTCAAAACCTATCTCAAATCCCCAAAAGATAAAGGTGGTAAAAACACCCATGAGAGAGTAGAGTAAAAACTTTTTACTATCCTCTTTTTTACTTTTTGTCTCATGAAAAAAGATATACTTTTTATCTAAAATGTACTTCAAAATAAGCCCTGCTAATGTTCCTATAAACATAGCAAGATACAAAGACAAAAAGCCATTGTAAGTAAAAAAGCTTAGCCATTGAAATGCAAGATTTACTATGGTTGAGATGATAGCAAAAAGAACATAACGAACAGCTATCATAGAAATTTCGCTACAAGGAGGAAACTTAGAAGCCATAAAGATAGATTTATCTTCGTAAAGTTATCTTTGAGGAGTATTTTTGTAGGGCTTCCGCTCTGTTGTTCTACAAAGGTTATCTGCATATAACGCAGTATACCAAGTATAACAAAAAATGTAGTCAAAAAGAGATACTCACTTCCTATGCGAGCGATAACCTCAGGCGAAACTGTGTACTGCAAGTAACTCACTATGACAACACCACTCATGAGCACCATAGCAGCATTGACAAACTCTAGGTTGTAGCCATCTATGTTTTTTCGTGTCTCTTTGCCTTCTAAGGAGAGCAGAACATCATCACGGCGTTTAGCAAGGGCTAGGAAGATAGCAAGTAAAAAAGTGATGATTATAATCCACATAGAGAGGGGAGTCTGTGTCACCTGTGCACCTGCAAAAAGTCGCAGTACAAAACCGATGGCAATGATGAAAATATCAACAAGAGAAAGATGTTTGAGTTTCAAAGAGTAGGCGATGTTAAGGATAAAATAGGCTAGAAGCACATAAAAAAGATTTTGATTATAGAAAAATGAGAGAAGAAGTGTAGTCCCACTTAAAAAGAGAAAAAGTAGAAGCGCACTTTTTTTTGAAATAGCCCCAGATGCAAGAGGTCGAGAAGATTTTTTGGGATGTTTTTTGTCCTCTTGTATGTCCATATAATCATTTAAAATATAGACACTGCTAGCAAGGAGAGAGAAAAAAACAAAAGCAATACTTGCATCCACAACCGCCTCTTGTGTAAAGTGAAAAGCAAAGATTAAAGGTGCAAAAATGAAAATATTTTTGACATACTGATGTGGGCGTAAAAGTGTTAGAATATCTTTCATTTTTGCTCTATTATTTTAGGATTTGAAACACGGTAGGTGTAAAAAACTCTCTTTGGTAAAACACGGTAAGTGTCTATGAGTTCTACATTATTGTAGTATTTTTTTAGCTCTGCCTCTCGTTTATCATTACGGCATAACACAAGTCCATCTTTATGCCAATTTTCTTTATCACGAACCATATCGTAGTAAGAGTATCTTGAGTCAATGGCTACATCAGTGTCAGGATGTGATGGAACAAAAAACTTTATATAGGCTGCTGTAGTGAGATGAGCTCCGTAGAGTTTGTCCCCAGGCTTAGCATGAGAGTAAAATCTCTGAACAATCTCTTTGCTTTTGTACATAAAACGTTGTAAATCAGGTAGGTTTGTAAGCATGGCTGTTCTTACTGCTAGTGTAAAGAAAATAGCGATGATGAGACCAATTTTAAAACTTTTTTTCAGCTCATACCTTTTAAATATGATGGCTAAAAGAATAGCACCACCAATGTATGCCGGAGCAGAGTAGCTAGGTGCCAGACTGACATAAAAACTTTAAAAAAAAAAAAAGAGGAGGATAACCCCAACACTTAACGCGATAAAGTAAAGCTTTTCTTCTTTAAAAAAGAGTCTCTCTTTTATGAGATAATAAAATAAAACCCATGTAAAAACAGGTGTAAAAACACCAAACTGAGAAGAGACAAACTCTAAAATAAGCCAAGGTTGTATGACATAAGAGTCACTAGAACCGTGATCTAGCTGAAAAAGGAAACTAATCCAATCGTGAGAGTAGTTCCAGTAGAGCATAGGTGCTACTACAAGAGTAGCAAAAAGAGCTGAAATATATAGGTAAGGATTTGTAAACAAATCACGGCGTTTAGTGAGGATAAAGATGACAATACTAAGGACAAGCATAATAGCTGAGTATTTACTTATCATCATAGCACCTAGAAATATTCCAGCTAAAATAAAATCCTTGAGTTTTCCATCAA
>JALUMZ010000195.1 GCA_027055635.1 Campylobacteraceae bacterium | reverse complement strand
CTCAAACGCATATAACCAATCTGTTGCCCCTATACCTTTTTATCCGAAATATTTAAATTTTTATCCAAAAAAAAGAATGTTGATGGCAAAATCTATGCCGGTAGCCATGGACAAAGCGGGAATAAACGCAGAATCCACATATAGAGAAAATCTCACTACTTCTTCATTTGTAGCTCTACATGTAGAGATAAAAAATGACCAAGAAAAGATTGTAGAGCTTGGCAAACAGACACAAAATATCAAATTCCAAAACGATATAGACGGATACGGAACTTCTAGGGCATACTTAAAAACCAAATTTAAGAGCGATAGGTACTATCAAAGTGCACAGGCATATATCTACCTAGACAATAATCAAGTCGGCACAAGAAGATTACCAAATATCAAAAAAGATGCTAAAGTCAGCCTCTATTTCGGCGAAAATCAAAATATTAAAATCAAAAAAACCCTACAGAAAAGATTTAACGAGAGTGAGTTTTTTGGTAGCAAACAGATAAATACACAAGTCTGGCAGTATAAAATCTCAAATCTCGGCAAAACTATGCAAAAAATCAATCTCATCGAAAGATTGCCTATCTCACAGAATGAAGATATAAAAGTAGAGCCTCTTTTTGATACAAAAAAAGCAAAAATTGATAAAAAAGGCAAAACCATATGGAGTTTCAATCTCAGCCCTAGCGAGACAAAAACTATAAAATTCGGCTACAAGACCACAAAACCAAAAAAATAAGGAAATAGGGGAAAATGACTATAGAAAATATACTAAACTTACTAAAAGAAGAGATAGTTCCTGCTCAAGGGTGCACGGAACCGATAGCACTTGCCTATGTTTGCGCGAAAGCTGTGGAAGTGTTGGGGGAAACTCCCCAAAAGATAGATATATATGTATCTGGCAATATGATCAAAAATGTAAAATCAGTAAATATACCAAATGCAGGCGATATGATAGGCATAGAAGCCGCATGTGCCATGGGGGCCGTCAAAGGAGATGCTTCAAAAGAGTTGATGGTCATAAGTCATGTACAAGAGAAAGATTTGGATGAAGTTAAAGATTTTTTAAATCAAGATAAGATAAGGGTTATACGCGATAAAACTGATATACCGCTATATGCAAAAGCGGTTGTTTATAGTGGAGATGATTATGCTCTTGTAGAGATTAAACATCTTCATACAAACATAACAAAGATAGAGAAAAACGGCAAAAGTGTTATCAACAGAGCTTGTAATGATGCACAGTTTAGCACACCTTATGAGCAGAGAGAAAAGCTAACAGTAAAAGGCATATATGAGCTCGCAAAAAGTATAGATATAGATCTCATCAAAGATCTATTTGATTTGGTAGTGGAGCGAAACAGCACGATAGCTCAAGCTGGTCTTGATGGCAAATATGGTGTCAATATAGGCTGTATGATAAATAAAAACATACAAAAAGGCCTGTATGGAGATGACCAAAGAAACAGATGTGCTTCTTTCGCATCAGCAGGCGGGGATGCAAGGATGAGCGGATGCTCTCTGCCTGTCATGACCACAAGTGGAAGTGGAAATCAAGGTATGGCAGCATCTCTTCCTATCATAAAATACTGCAAAGACCAGAACAAATCTTATGAGACTTTGATACGAACACTCTTCTTTTCACATCTTACAACCATACATCTCAAGTCAAGCATAGGCAGACTTTCAGCATTTTGCGGTGTTATTTGTGCTACAAGTGCGGTTAGCGGGGCTTTGGTCTTTGTTGAAGATGGAGACTATGACAGTATATCTATGGCGATCACAAACTCTCTTGGAAATATCTCAGGCGTTATTTGTGACGGAGCAAAAGCATCTTGCGCTATGAAAATAGCCACAGGGGTTTATACTGCATTTGACTCATCTATGCTAGCACTTTCAAACAGGGCACTCCATAGCGGAGACGGTATAGTTGGCAGGGACATCGAAGATACTATCAGCAACATAGGCATACTTGCAAAATCAGGCATGAAAGAGACTGACAATATAATTCTTAGTATTATGGAAAAAAATTAAGACTATCTTTGCTCGCTATAATGGCAGGGACTAAAGTCCCTGTAAGCCCTTGAAGCTACGAAAAATAAAACTTTTCAAGAAAAAATGTGCAAGATTAGTTATAATTTTTTATTTTAGAAAACTTCTTGAAAAACCTCTATTTTTTCTAACTTTTTAATAAAATTAG
>JALUMZ010000194.1 GCA_027055635.1 Campylobacteraceae bacterium | reverse complement strand
CTCTCTTGCAACAAGTTTGGCTGTTCGTATAAAAGTCTCTATATCTTTTAGAGGGTCAATTCTTGCTACCATTATCACTGTTGGTCTCTCTTCATCTTTTTGAACATCAAATTTTCTAAATTTATTTGCATCTATGCCGTTATAGATGGTTTGAATCTTTTTCTCATCAACTCCCCATTTTTTCTCCCACCTAGAGTTATAGTTACACACAGGAGAGACTACATCGGCAAAATGAAAATTAAGTTTTGAAACCAAAGTTATAAGTCCCATCATAAACTCTTTTGTACGGTAAGGCATTTGATTTCTTGAAGCTGCTAGATACTGCTCTCTTATATATACTCCATGCTCTGTCAGCAAGAACTTACTATTATACTTTTTTTTAGCAACTATGCATGACAAACCACAAAAAGCAGCAGCAGATGAGTGATAAATATGAGCCTGTGGTAGTTTTGGCAAAAGTGATATAAAGAATCTGTATAGATATCTGAGTCCCTCTATCATATCAAAAACGGTTGGTATATCATCTTCTACATCTTTATAATGTTCTAGTATATAATTTTTGTATATAACCCACAACTCTTCATCTCTAAATGTTTCGTAATAATCATATATATGA
Source organism: Campylobacteraceae bacterium (assembly GCA_027055635.1). Taxonomy (GTDB): domain Bacteria; phylum Campylobacterota; class Campylobacteria; order Campylobacterales; family Sulfurospirillaceae; genus JAADIZ01. The sequence continues at coordinate 1,579 of JALUMZ010000194.1, read as the reverse complement.
AAATACTCATAAAATTCATATATAGCATCTCCAAGAGCATCCAAATCCTCTTTTTTTCTAAAAATATGATCAAGAACCAAGATCATAATAGGTTTTAATTTTTCTACGCTCGAGGAGACTTGAGTCTGTATTTTAGCTTCGTATATCTTTGCAAACTCAACCTGTCTTATATACTCTATAGGCTCTTCCGTTCCCCAAAGAGGTACATTTATAATTTCAGCTACATTTGGCGGGATATCAAATTTTAATTTTACAAACGGGTGCATTTGTATAGGAATCAGTACAAAATCTATATTTTTCAATTCATGCACTAATATATCTGCCCAAGTACTAACACCACCTGTAACATAAGGATATGTTCCCTCACCTGTCCATACAACCTTGATTCTACTCATAAAAATCTCTTTTTCCCACCAAAATACTCAAGATTGATATCTCTTGTTTGTATTTTTGTCGCATCGATAGCATCTGCCTCTCATAGCTCAAAAATCCCCTTATGGCATCTGAATAAGCTCTGTATGGAGATACTCCGGCAAAATACCTCTCTTTTGCAATTTTTAATTTATGTTTTTGAAGAGACAATTGCTCACTTATGATATCAATCTGTTTTTTAGTTCTTTGTATCTCATTATATGATTTTTCCACTTGAATTAAAATATCCCTTTGCCTAGAGGATAAAACCTCTTTTTGCTTAAGTATATTATATCTCTGTTTTTGGACATTTAGATTTATATCATTTCTATTATATATCGGCAGTTTAAAGTTAAAACCCAATTCCCAAAAAGCACCATTTCCGGGACTGTCAAGATTAAAAATCTTATTTGTACTAAGTCCATAACCAACATAGGAATCAAATCTAAGCTCTGGGATTCGCCTCCTTTTTTGAAAAAGAAGATCCGCTTGTTTTAGGTTTAGAAGGTTTGACTCTTTTGCCAAAACACCGCTATGCACAATAGCCTCTTTTTGTAAAAGTTTTAATGAGTCAAGATTCAATTTTACGCTCATAGGATGCAATTGATATGGTTTTTTACTTCTGGATTTTATACTATGTCGCAGTATATAATCATTGTTTAGATACTGATACTCCATGTTCAAGATAGATCTCTGCAAGTTCAGTAGGTCATTTTTTGAATCAATCAAATCTAAAGGGCTGTTTTTCCCCTCTTTATACCCTTGTTTTATTATATTTGTTACAAATTTTTGCTGTTTCAGTATTTTTTTTAATATCCTTAACTCTTCTTGGGAAATATATAAATTTGAATAGATTGATACTCCAAATATAATAAGCCTATCTTTGGCATTTAACTCATCGATATCGGCTAATCTCTTATATAAGATATCATAAGCATTATTTGTCAGTCTATATCCTCCATCATAAAGAATTTTGTTTACATGTAGAGATACTCCTGCTCCGGTATAATCACCATTTACATTTGGAGCGTTGCCTGATTGAGCTGATATAGAAGATCCTGTTCTTAGATATCCATTGGCATAAATATCAAAATCATATTTATCTTTTTTAATTTCATTTAGTATATAATCTATCTTTTTTTGATAAAAAATCTCATGTGCCTTATCG
>JALUMZ010000193.1 GCA_027055635.1 Campylobacteraceae bacterium | reverse complement strand
CTTATATCTCTTATAAACTTTGCACCGATTAAATCGAACGCACAAGTTTCACTTGAGACTATATATCCACCATCCTCTAGTTGCCCCAAAGAGAAAGGTCTAACGCCATACCTATCTCTTATGGCAAAAATTTTATTTCTTCCTTGGATTACCAAGCAATATGCGCCTTTTATGATATTTAACGCCTCTATAATTCTGTCTTTAAGATGCTCTTTGTGACTTCTTGCTATAAGATGAATTATATTTTCAGTATCCATATCGGACTGAAAAATAGCTCCCTCATCTATAAGCATATCTTTGACCTCTTTCCCATTTATAAGGTTTCCATTGTGTGCTATTGATATCTCTCCAAGTTTATAGTTGGCAAATATAGGCTGAGCGTCTATGACTGATTTACTTCCAGCTGTGGAGTATCTGTTGTGTCCAATTGCCATATCTCCTTCAAGATACTTAAGTGCTGTTTCATCAAATACCTCTGTGACTAAACCTTTTTTCTTTACTTTTCTTATGTTTTTACCATCACTTGCACTTATACCAGTAGCCTCTTGCCCGCGATGTTGCATAGCAAAAAGTGAGTAGTAAGCCACTCTTGAAGCCTCTTTTGAACCAAATACACCAACTATTGCACACATTTATTTTCCTTTAGATACCCAAACAATCATTTATACTATAAAGCCCATTTTTTTGATTTACTATCCATTTGGCAGCTCTAATAGCTCCCTTTGCAAAAGTATCTCTACTGGTTGCTGTATGGTTTAACTCTATAAACTCTCCATCGTTATAAAATCCAACCGTATGTCGCCCTACAATATCTCCTCCACGAAGTGCCATAATAGCGATCTCATCTTTGCTTCTCTCGCCTATTAAACCATTTCTTCCGCTAACCCTTACTTTTTCAAGCTCTAGCCCTCTGGCTTTTGCAACATTTTCACCCAAGGTCATAGCTGTTCCGCTAGGAGCATCTTTTTTATATCTATGGTGTTGCTCTACTATTTCTATATCAAAATCACTCAAACTCTTTGAAGCCAAAGATGCTAGCTTATTTAATACCGCAACCCCCAAAGACATGTTCGTAGCATATAAAATTGGCATCAATCTTGAAGCTTCGCTTAGTAAATTTTGCTGATGTGTGCTCAATCCTGTTGTGCCTATAACCAAAGGTGTTGGACTCTCTAGAGCAGCTTCTAAGAGAGTTTCAGTGGCAAATGCAATAGTAAAATCTATAACAACATCACTATTTTTAAACAGCTCGCTATATGACTCTGTAATACTCACATCATTTGGTAAAGCAAAGGTAAACTCCTCTATTGCATGAAGCATATAAGGCTTTGCAAGTTCATCATTTTTTAGGTTTTCTATCAGTAGATGACCAACTCTTCCTGTAGAGCCGTGGATTCCTACTTTTATCATTTTATTTTCACTCATTTACATACTCCAAAGCTTGAATACCGGCAGTTGCACCATCTCCTGCTGCACAAACCACCTGTTTTGATGCATCAATTCTCAAATCTCCGGCTGCAAAAAGCCCCTCTACCGAAGTGTGCATCTTCAGATCAACTATAACATTTCCATTTTCACTCAATTTACAAAGTGCTGAGCCATCTTCTTGCATAAGTATCTGATTATTTACATCCATGCCAACAAAAACAAAGATACCAGGAACCCTTATATCTCTTTTGTTTCCGTGTTTATCTTCAACATAGATACTATTTACTCCGCTATCATCTCCTGCTATTTCATCTACTACTGAGTTTAAAACTAATTCGATTTTTTGATTATTTTTTACTTTCTCTACTGTAACAGGACTTGCACGAAACTCATCTCTTCTATGAATCAAATAGACTTTAGAGCATATATTTGCAAGATACAAAGCCTCTTCAAGAGCGGTGTCACCGCCACCCAAGACTGCTACTTCTTGGTTTTTATAAAAAAATCCATCACATGTAGCACAAGTGCTTACGCCTCTTCCAAAGAAGAGACTTTCTCCTCTTACACCAGATCTTCTTGGAGTACTTCCCGTGCAAACTATCACGCTTTTAGCCTCTACAACCTCACCACCAAGAAGAGATACTTCAAAAACCCCATCTTCTCTTTTTGAAACTCTACTTACTTCATCCATACGATGTTTCAGTCCAAACCTCATGCATTGCTGTGGCCAATGCTGCATCAAGTCCATTCCACTCATCACCTCTAAAACTCCAGGGTAGTTTTCTATCTCACTACTACTCGTAATCTGACCTCCGGGCATACCTTTTTCAAACATAACAACTTCTTTTAAGCCGCCTCTTGTTGCATAAAGTCCGGCAGTCAATCCTGCAGGACCGCCGCCTATTATCGCTAAATCTAACATTTTATATCCTTATTTTTTCTATTATACTGTCTTGTTTATAGAGTAATTTTTTAAATCTTTTTATTATAAAAGCACTAGGAACTTCATAGACATTGAATCTTTGTATCAGTTTTAAAAGAGTATTTATGTCAGAAGTTATATATACAACACTCCCTTTTTTGCCTCTTCTTTTTTGGTACAAATCTATTGCTATTATAGGATTTATTTTATTAACTTTTAGTAAAATCTTACTAATATCCTGCATATTTGAGCTATAAATTATAACGGTATATTTTTCAGATTTGGGTATAAATATATCACTCTTCTCATAATAAATCCATCGATTAAAATCTATAAACTTATACTCAGAAAAACGATAATTAAAGTATGCAAAAGCACCTGCTATCATCAAGGCGCCAAAAAAGGAGGCAAAAAGATAGTTAAGGGAGAAAAGTTTTCTCCCTCTTTTCATCTATAAAACTCTAGTTTATTAAATAAAAACATCAAGACCATTATAAAAATGAATCAATCTTATCAGCTAAAATTTGTTTTGAAGAGGCACCAATCATTTGGTCAACTAATTCACCATCTTTAAAAAACAGAATAGTTGGAATAGATCTGATACCAAATTTTACAGCGATATCTTGCTCTTCATCTGTATTTACTTTGCAAATTTTTGCTTTTCCATCATAGTCTTCAGCTAACTCTTCAATAACCGGAGCTATCATTCTACAAGGTCCACACCATGGAGCCCAAAAGTCAACCAAAGCTACACCTTCACCTACTGTGCTATCAAAATTTGATGCATTTAATTCTATATATTTTCCCATTATATTCTCCTGCTTATTTATTTAAAGGCAATATTATACAAATAGTATCTTTAAAGTTACCATAGATAAAATTTTTAATTTTTATGATTGAGCTTAAAAACTTATATTTTCTAAAATTTTTATACCCTCCAAAGTAACCAAGGCTGCGTTTATTTGGTACTCTTCATCTCTATCATTTAACATAAAAAAATAATCTATAGTTTTTATAATTTTTTGCATTTTCATAGGAGTTATTCTATGGATTGGATCATAGTTTTTTGAATATTTTACTTCAAAAAAATTCAAAATATCGCCCTTTTGCGCAACTATATCTATCTCTCCAAATTTTGAATGAAAATTTCTTTTTATAATTTTATAGCCGTTTCTTATCAAAAATTCTACTACTCTATCTTCTGCCTTTAAACCATCTTTTAGGCTCAATTACTCTATCCTTATCATAGAGGGATAATTTTTTACAAATTTACATTTGCTTATATTTTTGATCGCATTTTGTATATTTTTCTCACAACATTCATGCGTAGAAAACAGGAGCGTGGCATATTTTGAACTTTTACTCTGTTTTTGTAAAAAACTGCCTATTGAGATACTCTCTTCTCCTAAAATAGTTGAGATTTGAGACAAAACTCCAATCTTATCTTCCACCTCAATCCTAACATAATATTTTGTAAAAATCTCATCAGAATTTTTAAGTCTTAAGATATCATTTTCCAAAATCTTTTTAAACCCTAACATAGGAGAATTATTTACATCTCTTGCTATATCTATGATATCAGCTATAACTGCACTAGCGGTTGCATCCCCCCCTGCACCGGGACCATAATACATAGTCTCTCCAACTCTATCTCCAACTACACTTACGGCATTCATAACACCATCTACTTTGGCTATCATCTCTTTTTTACTTATAAGAGCAGGATGGACTCGAAGTTCTACACTATTTCCACTCTTTTTAGCAATCGTAAGAAGCTTGATATTGTAATCAAACTCATTTGCAAAGAATATATCTTCTTTATTTATATTTTCTATACCCTCTATCAGTATATCTTCTGGTTTTGCATCTATTCCATAAGCAATACTAGCTAAAATCAAAAGCTTATGAGCAGCATCATATCCACCTATATCGAAACTAGGATCAGCTTCAGCATATCCTAACTCTTGAGCCTCTTTTAGTATCTCATCAAACTCCACACCATCATTCATCATTTTTGTCAGCATATAGTTGCAAGTACCATTCATGATACCCTTTATAGACTCTATATGATTTGCGCTCAAACCCTCTCTTAGTGCTTTTATGATAGGAATTCCGCCGGCCACACTAGCCTCAAAACCGATAGGCTGCCTATTTGCACTGTGTTGAAGTTCATATCTATGATATGCTAGCATTGCCTTATTTGCCGTAACAACTGCTTTTCCTTTAGAGAGTGCTTTTTTTACCACCTCAAATGCTTCATCAACACCGCCCATCAACTCAACAACTATGTCTATGCTTTCATCATTTAGTATATCATCAACATTATCACTCAAAGGTATATCTACACCTCTGTTTTTGGCTAAATTTTTTACAACCCCAAACACAGGCTTTATCTCTTTGCCTGCTCTTGCAGTTATAATATCTCTGTTTTTTTGTAGTATCTCTACAACACTTGTTCCTACTGTTCCTACCCCGATTATTCCAACTTTTATCATTTTTCTAAACTCTTTAAATATTTTTTTACATTTCTTGCTGCTTGTCTGATTCTATTCTCATTCTCTATAAGAGCAACCCTAACATAACTATCTCCATGCTCCCCAAAACCAATCCCCGGACTAACTGCTATTTTCGCCTCTTTTAGAAGCTGTTTTGAAAACTCCATACTGCCAAGATGCAATGCAATTTCTGGTATCTTTGCCCAAACAAACATGGTTGCCCTCGGTTTTCCCATATCCCAACCCGCATTTTTAAAACTCTCTAGTAGCACATCTCTTCTTTTTTCATAGACTTTTATTATCTCGCCAACACACTCTTGAGGACCATCAAGTGCTATAGTAGAGGCTACCTGAATAGGAGTAAACATACCATAGTCAAACCATGATTTTATCTTTTGAAGTGCACCTATAAGTTTTGGATTTCCAACAAAAAAGCCAACTCTCCACCCTGCCATATTGTAACTTTTTGATAGAGTCGTACTCTCTACTGCTACATCTTTTGCGCCCTCTACCTCAAAGATAGAGGGAGTTTTGTAACCATCAAATGTTATATCCGCGTATGCAATATCACTGATGATATAAAATCTCTCTTCTTTTGCATAAGAGACCAATCTTTCATAAAAAGATTTTTCTACAGTAACAGTTGTTGGATTGTGCGGAAAATTTACAACTACAAATTTTGGCTTTGGAGCAGAATCTCTAAAAGCTTTTTTAAGTTTAAAGAAAAATTGTTCTACATCTAATTCAAAATTTTCATCATACTCTAGCCCAATCTTATGGACATTTCCACCCGCTAGTATAAAAGCCTGAGAATGTATAGGATAGGCAGGGTCTGGCACTACAGCTACATCTCCCGGGTTTGTGATAGCTTGAGCTAGATGGACATACCCCTCTTTACTGCCAAGCGTTGCTACTGCTTCAGTGTCGGGATCTAAATCAACACCATATCTTCTTTTGTACCAATTGCAAATAGCAAGTCGTAACTTATATATCCCTTTGCTTACACTATAACCGTGTGTTCTGTCCTTACTAACAGAATCTATCAATTTTTCAACAATATGGCTAGGAGTCTTTCCGTCAGGATTTCCCATCGAAAAATCTATTATATCCTCACCCGCTCTTCTAGCATTTAATTTTATCTCATTAATTTGAGCAAATACATAATTTGGCAATCTCTCTATCGTATTAAATCTAATTTCGTCGAACATTTTATTTCTCCTCTGCCCATAAAGAGCATTTCTATTTTTTTACCCATCTTATAAAACTTTATGGGCAGATTCCTCTTGACTTTTGCTATGCCTTTGGCAAGAAGAATTTAGTTTTTAACTTTAATCATCACTCTTTAGGTATATACTCAATCCATGTTTTATATTTTCTAGCGTGTATATATCGCCTATTCTGATATATACACAAGTTTGCGGTATTTTTAGATTTAAAACATAAGTTCTTTCGTCTATTTTTGTTTGATACAGAACATGCAAGGCGGCATCCAAAAAGACTACATTTGGAAACCAGTGGTCACTAAAGCTTGTTTTTATTTTTATCTCTTGTGCTTTTTTAGAGTATATAAGATAGGGTTCTATTGATTTTTGCAACTTAAAATTGATATTGGTATCTATATCTTTTGCATTTAGCTTTGCATTGTTGGAATTAATTTTATAAATCCATAAATTGTTCTTTTCTTTGGATATATCATCTACACTACAACCTCTTTTTCTTAACTCTTTGGAAAAAAGTATAGGATTAATCAAGTGTTTTGTTTTCAGATTTATAGTCCAAATAAATTCATCATCTTTTTTCAAGGCTTTTGTTGTGAGAAAATAGTTATACCCTAAAGAATCCAACGATTCTTTGATAACTTTCATAAATATCAATGGATTCTTTTTTGTTATAAATTCTATATTTAAAGCTCTAGGAGTGTCATAAAAAAGCTCAAACAGTCCATTATCTTCTAGCACTTTTATAACTTTTAAGCTATCGACATTACCGTCACTAGGTCTGTAAAAACTATCAACATCACTAAAAAGCACTCTAATAAGATTCTCCTGCTGTATATATTTATCAGCGGGTGTAAAACTCTCTATCTTCTCTTGAAGATTCGCAAAAAGCAAAGTAGAAGAGATAAAAATTGTAAGAAATAATTTTACCAAATTGAGCCTCTATTTAGCTCTTTAAATCTCTTGTCCGATATCACAAATAGCTTACCATCTTTGATCAACATTCTCACAGGTCTTTGGGAGTGAAACTTTTTTGTTTCTCCATTGAGTCTCAAAGTAAAATTGCCGTGTCCTGTTGTGATAAGCTGATCTCTGCTCGAGTCAAGAGCAAACTTGCCTTTTCCCAAAAATGATTTTCGTTTAAAATTATCGAGATAGATGACCCCTAGCCATAGTTTTGCATTTGGAGATATATAATCATCAGCTTTTTTTTCTGCTACAACAGGCGAAGTAGTATTTTTTTCAATAGTAGCATTTGACTCTTCTTCTATCTTTTGTGTTGAGGCAATTGAACTATTTATTTCATCTAGCACTTCTTCTTTAGTGGATTCTACTGTGTTGCTTTGATTTTCTTCTGATACAAGAGTATCATTTTCATCGACAAGCGAGCTGTTTTCCTCTAAACTCTCCTTAGCTTTGCTTACAACAGGTGTTTGAGTATAAGTGTAGTTTGTATCTGTTTTCACAAGTGGATTCTCAAAAAAATCTAATTTTTTACTCAAAAAAACATAAGCACCATATAGTATCAAAACCAACACAACAAACGAAACGACTGCTAGAAAATACTTTGGAAATTCTCTCTTTTTTTGGATGATGAAGATTTTAGCTTCATTGGTCTCTTTTTTGTTGGCACTCCAAAATTTTTCAGCCTCATTTAACCAATCCGTTAAATCAAGCTTATACTCTCTAGTTAGAATTTTTACAAATCCAACCGTACTTGCTCTATTGAGTTTTTCATATTGGGAATTTACCATAAATTCTAAATATTTTACCTCTATATGAGTTTTGTTTGAAACCTCTTTTAGCCCTATATCTTCTAATACCTTAAAATCATCCATTAAAAATCCTATCACAAAATATAGCCGTAGCGGCACTTACATTTAAAGAATCAAATTCTCTCGCCATTTTTATAGAGACAATCTCATCTAGTTTTATTTTTATTTTATTGGGTATTCCTTCGCCTTCGCTACCCATCACCAATGCTTTTTTTGTGGCTATATTTACAGTTTTTATATCCGTGCCATTCATATCAGCGCCATAAAGTTTGAAACCCATCTGCTTTAATTCATTTATTAAATCTAGCGTATTTGGCTCAAGCACTATTGGCATATCAAATACAGCTCCGCTGCTTGTTCGAATTATCGCTTCAAGATTTATGCTTTTTAGACCACTGATCACAACAGCATCCACACCAAAAGCGTATGCACTTCTAATGATAGCTCCGATATTTCCAACATCTGTCACGCCTTGCAATATCAATAAAAAGTTACCATTTTTTATCTTTTGAAAATCTCCAAACTCTATATCCAAAATTTCAGCTATAAAGCCTTGGTGGTTTCCGCCTCTGCATAGGGCTTGGGCTTTTTTATTATCCACCAAAACAACATCTTTACATGCTCTCTTAATTTTAGAAAAAAGCTTTTGGTCGCACTTTTTTGAAAGCATAACTTTTAAAAATTTATCTGGATATTTGCGTAAAATATATAAAAATAGTTGTTTTCCATAAATTATCATAGACTTATTGTATCAAAAGTATCTTTAAAAAGCATAATAGACTTCTTGCATAACCCCTTATAGTCTCAGAGGACTTAGAAGTGGTAAGATTGTGCAAAACCTTTTTTGAGTAATAGCCAAAGCTATTGCGATAAAAAGTTTTGTGCAAGATT
>JALUMZ010000192.1 GCA_027055635.1 Campylobacteraceae bacterium | reverse complement strand
TAGATAAGCCTGAGACTTCGTTAGTTCATCTCATCCGTAGCTTTGGCTACGCAAGAGATAAACTGCCTCGCTCAGATTTATCTATGAGTTGCTGAGACTACAAGGGGTTATGCAAGAAGTCTAATAAATTTAATCCTTCATTCTCTTTTCTAATTTTCTAGAGTAGAGTGATATAGGATATGTTAAGAGCAAATATCCTATAGCTAAAGGAATGTAACTTTCAAGTGTTGAAAATGTATAGGAATTTACCTCTTGCGCATTCATAGTAAACTCGTTTACTGATATTATTGAGAGCAGAGATGAATCTTTTATGATAGATGCAAATTGACCGGTCAGGGGAGGTATTATCCTCTTGTATGCTTGAGGGAATATAATATATCTATATGTTTGAAATGTTGTAAATCCTAGCGATAAACCTGTTTCGTATTGCTCTTTGGATATGCTAAATATGGCAGCTCTTATGATTTCGCTTATATATGCCCCAGAAAAAATTGCTAAAATCAAAACTCCGGCTATATATCTGTTGTCTAGTCCTATGTTTGCAGCTATTACATAAAAAAATATAAGAATTTGTACTAAAAGAGGTGTTCCTCTGATAGTTTCTATATAAAATCTTGAAAAAAATCTTAGCAAAATTATTCTAGAATTTTGACCATAGGCAAAAAAAAGTCCAATAAAAAAACTAAGAATCAGTGCAAAAAAAGATATGAAAATAGTCACAATAAAACCATCTATAAACTTTTGTCTGTATTCATAGATACTTTGCCAATTAAAATTGTATTGTGTACCCATAAACATAAAATAAAAAAACAGACCAATGAGTGAAAAAAGCAAGATAAAGTTAAACAGATATACAAGTACCTGAGTATTTGCATCTTGCTTATAAGAGAGTTCTTGTATAAAAAATTTCTTTAGTTCGATTACTTTCTCCTAAAAGAAAAATGGTATATTCAGCTCAACAAATTTCTTTTTGACATCCTTTAGGTATTTGTATGCCAACTTGTCAAATGTCCCATCGCTTTTTGCTTTTTTTATAAAATCATTTATCTTTGCCTTGAGTTGGGGTTCATTTTGTCTAAGAGCAATTCCCCAATATCCTGGATTTTTCGTGATTGGTGCAAGAAGTGCAACAGTAGTTTTTGGATGATTCTTCCAGTCTCTATATATAGTTAGCTGGTCATATATAAATGCGTCAGCTCTTTTTTGTATGACTTCCAATACTGCTGAACTCTCTTTGTCCAAAACTAAAACTTTTGCTTTTTTTAAGTGGTCAACTGCATAAATATGCCCTGTTGTACCTTTTTTGACAGCAATTACTTTATCTTTTTGATTCAAATCTTTTACACTTTTTACACCAGAAGTTGGATTGGTCAAGATGCACAAATCAGATTGTGCATAAGGTATAGAAAAATCGATCACTTTTTTTCTTTTATCGGTGATAGTCATGGATGATATGATTATATCTATTTTTTTGGTTTTTAAAGATGGAATCAACCCATCCCAAGCTATATTTTGTATGATAACTTTTCTGCCAAGATATTTTCCAAGTGCTTTTGCCAAATCTACACTAATACCACTTGGAGTGCCATCTTTTTCACTCATTTCAAAAGGTGGATATTGTAACTCCATACCGACCTTAAGAGGCTTTAGATTTTGAGCGTTGATAACCGAGGGGTTTAGTATCAATACAAATACAAATGTGATAAAACTTTTTAAAAACATAATTTACTCCTAAATATTTTAAGTAGCATTATTGCTAAGTTATTATTATAAGTAAATTAAATTATTGTTGGATACTTATAATTCTTAAGTGCCTTTTAGATATAATGTGAGCAATAAATTTGTGAGGTTTAAATGAATAAATATGTATTGAAGATAAAATGTTCGGATGCAAAAGGTTTGATATATAAGATTTCAAATGTTTTATATCAAAATGACTTAAATATTGAAAAAAATAGCGAATATGTTGATACTCAAAACAAAAAGTTTTTCTTTAGAGCCAGATTGGACGGAGCTATTGATACACAAAAGATAGAGACACAATTAGAGTCTGTGATGCCTCAAGATGCCGTTATAACACTGAATAAAAAAGTAAAGAAACAGATAATTGTATTGGCTACAAAAGAGTCACATGCTCTAGGTGATATTTTACTAAAATATGATAGTGGAGAGCTAAATGCAGATATACTTTGTGTAGTTTCAAACCATGATGATCTAAGAGGCTTAGTTGAAAAATTTGATATAGATTATCATTTTGTCCCTAGCGAAGGTTTAAGCAGAGAAGAGCATGAAGAAAGAGTCCTATCAATTCTTGGTAGCTATAAGGTAGATTATCTTGTGCTGGCAAAATATATGAGGATTTTATCAGAAAATTTTGTTGGTAAGTATGAGCAAAAAATTATAAACATTCACCACTCTTTTTTACCGGCATTCATAGGCGCAAATCCATATAAGCAGGCATACGACAGAGGTGTGAAGATCATAGGAGCAACTGCACACTTTGTAAATAACAGTTTGGATGAAGGACCTATAATAGCCCAAGATGTTATATCTGTAAATCACGAGCAAAATTGGAAAGATATGCAAAAAGCTGGAAGAAATGTGGAAAAAACGGTTTTGTCAAATGCGCTTGATTTGGTCTTTGATGATAAGATTTTTGTTTATAAAAATAGAACTATTATATTTTAGGGAAATATATGTTTAATATCGTACTAGTTCATCCTCAAATTCCACAAAACACAGGAAGCATAGGTAGAATTTGTGTAAATACAGACTCTAAGCTTCACATCATAAAGCCAACCTGTTTTGAGATAAATGACAAAAATGTAAAGAGAGCAGGTTTGGATTATTGGCATCTTTTGGATATAGAGGTTTGGGAAAACTTAGATGAGTTTTTGGAGGCACACCAAGATAAGTCGGATAGATTTTTCTTTTCAACAACAAAGAGTAAAAAGCCATACTTTGAAGCCAATTTTTTAGATGGAGATTTTATCTTTTTTGGCGGAGAGTCAACAGGACTTCCTATGGAGTTGATGCAGAGAAAATGGGAAAACAGCATCACAATTCCCATGGGTAAAAATGGCAGAAGTCTAAATCTCTCTGTTGCAGTCGGCATAGTGCTATATGATGCTATAAGACAGAATTTTTCTACACTAGAGGCTTTTGTTGATCTTTGATATAGTCTTTATTGGGGCAGGGGCTAGCTCTTTGATGGCAGCTTCTTTGCTCAAAAATCACTCTATCGCTTTGGTGGATAGTTCTAGCAAAATTGCTCCAAAGATAAAAATCTCTGGCGGTGGACGATGTAATTTTACAAATAAAATCATCAGCAGTGATAATTTTTTGGGTGATAAAGAGCTTTTAGACAAGACCTTTAAAAGCTATGATAATAGTGATTTATTGAAATTTTTTAAAAAATATAATCTTGAATATAATTTGAAAGACAACCAAAAGTATTTTTGCAAAAACAGCTCAAGTGATATTTTAGATATTTTTTCAAAGCAGATAAGGCACTGTTCATTATTTTTAAATCATACTGTTATGGATGTTGAGTTTGATCGCTGCTTCATTGTAGAGACGGATAAAAAAACTACGATAAAAGCAAAAAAATTGGTTGTTGCTAGCGGTGGTTTAAGCTATGCTTCCCTTGGTGCAAGTGATATAGGTTATAAAATAGCAAAAAAATTTGGGCATACCATAAAAACCACATCTCCGGCACTTGTGGGTTTCACACTTCAAAAAGAGCAGTTTTGGATGAAAAATCTTAGCGGTATCTCTTGTAGAGTTGCTCTACATGTAGAGGATGAAATATTTATTGATGACTTATTATTTGCTCACAAAGGTATAAGTGGTCCTGCTGTTTTAAATGCTTCATTGTATTGGAGAAGAGGAGTTGTGAGTATTGACTTTTTACCAAAAGTAAATGTTGTAAAATTGCTTGAGAAAAAATCCAAAAAACAGATAAGCTCTCTTTTGCCTTTGCCTAAAAGATTTGTTAAAGAGTATTTAAAATCTATAAATTTGGACGATGTAGCCATAGATAGACTAAGTAAATCTCAAAAAGAGAAGTTATATGAGTTAAACCACTATATATTCGCACCGGCTGGGAATTTTGGTTATACAAAAGCAGAGGTGACAAAAGGTGGTATAGATACTAACGATATAAACCACTTAAGTTTTGAGAGTTCGTTGCAAAAAAACCTCTATTTTATAGGTGAGGTATTGGATGTTACAGGTGAGCTTGGCGGGTATAATTTACAATGGGCATTTTCATCAGCGGTGGTGATGTCAAAAAATATGGAGTGTGATAAGTGAGATATTTTATTTTAGTTTTTTTAGTTTTAACTTCTCTTTTTTCAAAAGATTTTAAGATTGCAACTTATAATGTGCAAAATTTATTTGATTTGAGTATAGACGGAGATGAGTATAGTGAATATCTTCCAAATACAAAATCTAAATGGAATAGAAAAAATTTTAATATCAAATTAAAACATATTTCAAGAGTTATAAAAGATCTGAATGCTGACATCATAGCTTTAGAAGAGCTTGAAAACCTAAGGGCAGCTAGAGCACTCAATAGAACTTTAGGAGATAAAGCATATCCATATATATATACCTTTTTCAAAAGATATAAACATACGATAGATAGTGTTGTTTTTTCAAGATATCCACTTGCAAATAAATACTCACTAAAAGTAAGAGGGTATCCAAGAGCCATACATGTTCTGAAGTTTTATCTTGGAGGAAACCGAGTGACACTCTATGTAAATCATTGGCCGGCATATAAGCACGGATACAAGGCTAGAGTCGCTTATGCTAAAAAACTCAAAGAGAGTATAAGTCCAAAAGAGGAAAATATAATACTAGGTGATTTCAACACTCCGTTTAGAGTTACAAAAGATGGCTGGGGAAAGAGTCTGAGAAAAATTTTAAAAGCAGGAACTTTTGATAATGACTTGTATGATTTGTGGTATGAAGTTCCATCAACTCTAAGATATACACATGTTTTTGGCAGAACTAAGAATGCACTAGACCACATCATAGTATCAAAAAATTTATTTGATGATAAAGGGGTAGAGTATAAAACAGGCTCATTTGGTGTTTTTAGAAAAAAATATTTGTTAGATAAATATGGTTATCCAAAAAGGTGGAAACTAACAAAGAAAAAAGTTCATTTAGGTATAGGATACTCTGATCATTTGCCCATATATGCCATTTTTCAGACCAAGCCATATAGCAAAAAAAATATACAGAGTGTGAGTATCAGCTATCTCAAACATATGTTTAATGACCTCATGCCTGTTGTCTTAAAAAATGTAGAGGCGATAAGAGTTGATAAGTACGGAGTAACGATAGCGGATGGTAAAGATAGGATAATCATCTATCTTCCTGATGACAAATTTGAAAAAGGTAAGAGATATGATATTTTAGTGAAAAAAATAGGAAAATATCATAGAAATATAGAGATAAAACTCTGTAAAATCATAAGAAAAGTTGGAAAATAATGTTTGATAATATAATGTTAGGTGCATTTGTACTGTTTATGATATGGATAATGATAGGCTTCTTCAAGCAGATGGAGAGAAGAAAAGAAGAGAGAGAAAAGAGAGAACAAACAGATGACAAATCATAATGAAAAAATATGAAAAATTAGGTTTTTTGTAGAAGTTGTATTTATTGGCATTGAGTTCAATCAATCGAAGCTGATGACTTCTGCGATAAAAAGGGATTTTTATGCAATTTTATAGCATACTTTTTGATAAAAATATGAAAGCTAAAGAGCTTTCTTCTTCGCTTGATTTTTATAGAGATTTGAATTTGGATCAGATCATAGATACTGCCGTCTCTTACAAAAAAGAGTATGATTTTAAAAAGTTTTTCTACACCCCACTTGATGATATACAGACTATAACTTATAGACAAGAGATTGTAAAAGATTTGCAAAATAGTGAATTTTACCTTAGGGTTGATGAGTTTTGCCAAGAGATGTTAGAGATACAAAGACACCAAAAACTCATAAAAGAGCTTGATTATGATATCTATAAAAATAGTTGGTTTTTGCAGATGGCTTTGGTGTATGTCAGTGCGCTTGAAGGCTTTTGCGACTCTTTAAAATCTGCTAATTTGCACTCTAAGGGATTTCTTCTTTTTCGTGATTTTCTTGATATTTATTTACAAAGTGATGAGTTTAAATCTTTGCGAAATGATATGCAATCTCTTAGAAAACAACTTGATTCGATTATGTACGATATCACGATAGATGGACTCACTTTTAAGGTAAAAAGATACGAAGGTGAAGAGGATTATTCGCAAGAAGTCAAAAAGGTATTTGAAAAGTTTGAACAAAACGAGATAAACGAGACTAAAAGCCAGTTCGATAAAAACAGAGGCATGAATCATGTTAATGCTAAGATTTTGGAGTTTGTAGCCAAGCTTTATCCTAAAATCTTTGCCACTTTGCGTGAATTTTGTGATATATACGAAAATTTTATCGATAAAACTTTTCAAACTTTTGCAGGGGAAGTAGAGTTTTATATATCATATCTGAACTATATCTCCCAGACAAAACAGAAATTTTGTTTCCCACAAATCAGTGATGAAAACAAGAGTATGAGAGTGGAAAATGGATTTGATTTGGCACTTGCTTATAGTTTGGTTTTTGAAAAGAAAAAAGTTGTGATAAATGACTATGTTTTGGAAAAGCAAGAGAGGATTATGATAGTCTCGGGAGCAAATCAGGGTGGTAAATCTACTTTTTCAAGAGCATTTGGACAGATAAATTACTTGGCTAGTTTAGGTTTGCCTGTGCCGGCAAGTGAAGCAAAACTTTTTTTGATTGATAGGATTTTTACTCACTTTGAAAGAGAGGAGCATATAGGAAATCTACATAGTAAACTGCAAGAAGATTTGGTCAGGATTCACAAGATTTTAGAGTCTGCTACACCTAAAAATTTGGTGATATTAAATGAGATTTTTTCTTCCACATCGCTCAAGGATGCGATTTTTCTCAGTAAAAAGATTATGGAAAAGATAGTTGAGCTTGATCTGTTTTGTATCTGGGTTACTTTCATAGAGGAGTTGAATAACCTAAATGAAAAAACAGTGAGCATGGTGAGTCTCATAGATATAAATAATATAGAAAACCGCACATATAAAATCATCAAAAAAGAGCCTGACGGTTTGGCTTATGCCAAATCTATCGCTAAAAAGTATCGTCTTAGCAGTGAGCAGATACTCAAAAGGATAGATGGATGAGAGTTTTTCTTATGCATAAGGACAAAGATTTTGATATAAAACAAGGTTTGCCTCACAATAGCGATATACTTATGAGCGATTTAGAGCTGGAAGTATTGTTAGATGCGATGTCGGGTGAAGATGACTTTTTGCGTGACATATCAAAAACAGCTATTTTGTCTAGTCTAAAATCAAAAGAAGAAGTATTGTATCGTCAAGAGATTTTGAAAGACTGCTTGAAAAATCCGGATATCATAAAAGAGATATATAATCTAGCTATAAAATCTCTCGCCAAAAAACAGGAAAACTGGCTTGGCGTCTTTGGAAGATATCCTGCTTCATTGCTCAGCAGTAGTGTTTCGCTACTTGGTATGTATTTTGAACTTTTGAGAGAACTTAGAAAAATCGTCGATGAAAATATAGAGAAATTTGACTCTATCGGATTCAAAAGATTTTTCTCTATGGTTCAAAAAGAGTTGGATGACGATTATCTTGAAGTAGTCAAAGAGCATCTAAAAGAGTTGAAGTTCAAAAAAGGAGTCTTGATCAGTGCAAAACTAAGCAAGGCAAATGAAGGATCTGACTACACCCTAAGAAGAGACAAGATGGCAACAAAAAGCTGGATAGGTAAAGTTTTCACAAAAAGATCAAAAGAGTATGCCCACACTTTGCACCCAAGAGATGATGCAGGGGCAAAGGTGCTGCGAAACCTAAGAGATGAGGGGCTAAATAACATCGCAAACTCTATGAGTAGTTCAGCTACACATGTAGATAATTTTTTTATCTCCTTAAGGAGAGAATTGGCTTTTTACATAGGATGTATGAATCTGGATGGAAAACTTCAAGAAATAGGGTGCGAGTGGAGTTATCCGAAGATTGCTTCTGAAAATAGCTTTAATTTTTTAGTGCAAGGGCTGTATGACATCTCTCTTGTGCTTGTCGTGAGTAAGAAGATAGTAAGCAACGACATAGATGCAACAAATAAAAAGCTTTTTATCATCACAGGTGCAAACCAAGGAGGTAAAACTACATTTTTAAGAAGTGTCGGTTTGGCGCAACTTATGATGCAATGTGGTATGTTTGTTTCGTCAGCCTCTTATGAAACAACTCTTTGCAGTGGTATTTTTACTCACTTTAAAAAAGAGGAAGATAAAAACATGAAAAGCGGAAAGTTTGACGAAGAGCTCTCAAGGATGAGTGATATCGTAGATCATGTCTGCTCAAATGCCTTGGTCTTATTCAATGAATCCTTTGCATCAACAAACGAGGCAGAAGGCTCACAGATAGCACAGCAAATCATAAAAGCTTTGATACAAAAAGATATTAGGGTATTTTTTGTAACACACATGTATGAATTGGCAAACTATTTTTACAAAAAAGAGATGCAAAACACCCTGTTTTTAAGAGCCAGTCGAGATAAGGATGGAATCAGAAATTTCAAAATCATAAAAGCCCCACCTCTTCAAACCAGCTTTGCAAAAGATATATATGATGACATTTTTTAAGTACAATTT
>JALUMZ010000191.1 GCA_027055635.1 Campylobacteraceae bacterium | reverse complement strand
TCATCCCATCTGTCTCTTCTAGCTCATATTTAGCAAAGTGAGCTTTGGAAACTTTTGAGTTTGGATTGTATTTTAGTGCTTTTATAGTTATCATTCGTCCCATGTTATTCTCCAAATCTTTCATTTTTTGCTTTAAAATAAGGCTGAAGTTCAAAGTCCATCAAAGCTGTCTGAATCTCAAACCTATCTTTTCCGGCTGCTTCCATCTCTTCTCTTATCTTATCTACTTCTTCTTGCCTTTTAATGCTTGTTTCATTTTCGATAATCATACCTTTTGCGCCATACCCTCTAAAAGCCGGAGGCATCTCCATATGCATGATATCCAAATCTTCATACTCAACAGTTGGTAGTGTATCACCCTCTTTCCAACTTGTCAGAGTTCTCTTGAGCCAATGCGCATCATCTCTTTTTAGATAATCCTCTCTATAGTGAGCACCACGACTCTCTGTTCTGTCTCTTGCCCCGACTGCTACACAAAGAGCAAGTTTAAGCATTTTTGGAACTCTATAAGCCTCTTCAAGCTCAGGATTTCCTGCATGTGTTTTTGATTTTACATGTACATCAAGAGATTTTTTATAAAGTTCTTCTAATTCTTCAACAGCCTCTGCCAAACCTTTTCCATCACGGAAGATTGCTACTTTATCCCACATAATATCTCTCATGGCAAGTTTGATTTCAAAAATATTATTTTTTCCATCATTTTCAAGCAGAGAGTTTATATATTTTATCTCTTTGTTAAGTGCATCTTCTATAGTTTTTGTTTTTATATCTATATCAGTATTTACACAGTATTGAGCAAAATAGTCTCCAACAATCATACCTGAAACAACAGTTTCACTCACAGAGTTACCACCTAGTCTGTTAAAACCGTGAAGATCCCAACATGCTGCTTCACCACAAGAAAATAGTCCTTTTAAAGTAGGAGATTCACCTGTTGGTTTGGTTCTTATACCACCCATTGAGTAGTGTTGCATTGGAAGTACGGGAGCCCAACCTTTTGGTCCCTCATCAGCTGGATCTATGCCATTAAATGTCATACAAATCTCTTGAACATCTCTTAAGTTTCTCTCTATATGCTCACGACCCAAAATAGAGATATCAAGCCACAAGTGGTCACCATAAGGAGAGTGTACACCCTTGCCATTTCTGATATGCTCCATCATACGACGACTAACAACATCACGACTTGCAAGCTCTTTTTTCTCCGGCTCATAATCCGGCATAAATCTATGTCCATCAACATCTCTCAAGATTCCACCATCACCCCGACAACCCTCAGTCAATAAAATACCAGACGGTACTATTGGTGTTGGGTGAAACTGTACTGCTTCCATATTTCCGAGTTGTGCAACTCCAGTCTCTAGAGTAATCGCTGCTCCTGTTCCTTCGCAAACAACAGCATTTGTAGTTTGTCTATATATTCTTCCGTATCCACCAGTTGCAATCAATGTGCCTTTTGAAACATAAGCTTCTAACTCACCTGTTATCAAATCTCTGACTACCGCACCGTAACATTGCTCATTTTCTACTATTAAGGATACTGCTTCTTTTCTGTCTCTTATATCTATCTCTCTTTTTATTGCTTCATTTGCAACTGCATAAAGCATTGTGTGTCCTGTCGCATCAGAAGTGAAACATGTTCTCCATTTTTTAGTACCTCCAAAGTCACGAGACTGTATATAACCATGTGTCTCGGCATCTTCGGTTATAGTTGTTCTTTGTGCATTTATAACAACTTCTCTTGGTCCTTTTTTGATTCTTGTCCAAGGAACTCCCCAGCCTGCTAATTGACGAATAGCCTTCGGAGCAGTTGTCACAAACATCCTAGCTACTTCTTGATCACAACCCCAGTCGCTACCTTTTACTGTATCTCCAAAGTGGACATCTTCATTGTCGCCTCTTCCCATCTTTGAATTACCAAGACTCGCTTGCATACCGCCTTGCGCAGCTGCCGAGTGAGATCTCTTAACAGGAATAAGACTTAAAACTATAGTGCTCAAACCTCTCTCTCTTGCTTCAACTGCGGCTCTCAATCCTGCCAATCCTCCACCTATTACTAATGCATCACAATATACTACATTCATCTTATGCCCCCTCTGCCCATAAATGGCATTTTGAATTTATTCCCTCATACAAATAAGAATTTTTGGGCAGATTCATCGCGACTAAAGCACGAAACGAAGTTTCTGCATTCATATCTCTATTTTGATTTTTAGAGTAGATTCCACTATCGATATTTTTTATTATCATTGCCGTTGGTTGGTATCTTTGTCCCGCTTGATCTCTATGCTCAAGTCCTATCTTCATATAAGCTGCAAGTGTTGCCAAACCAAGAACTAAGAAGAAGATTGTAATAGCCCATTTTACTTTCTTAAGTTTTACTCTAGTCACTTTTGCATCTTCACCTTCAAACCACCCCCATTTTACGCAAAGTCTGTATAAACCTATACTTCCGTGAAACTCAACTGCTAAAAGAAGTAACAAATATACAGGCCACATCCACTCACTAATCATTCTATCTGCTGAACCGTATGGTCCTATAGTTTCTGGTTTTGTCAACATTATAAACACATGCGCTGAAGCTAAGAAAAACATAGCAAAGCCTGTAAATGCCTGTATAAACCAAAGAGTTGTATCTTCATGCTTCATCATACCCATGTGGGTTCTAAAAGCTTGGTACTGCCTATAGTTTGCAGGAAATTTTCTCATCGCAAGTCCTGCATGGATAACTATAATAATTGTCACTATAGCAACTGCAATTGAGACCAAAAAAGGATTGCCTCCTTTTATAAATGATACACCCTCAAACATCTTTGTAACACTATACATAAAGTCTTTGCTTACCAAGATGGACGAAACAAAGAACATATGTCCCCACATAAAAAGAGCTAGAAATAGTCCAGTTGCACTTTGCCAATAATCAAGTTTGGCTGGCATTCTACTCTTTTTTCCCTCTACCGACTTACCTAAGAAGCCTTCGATTAGGTTACTCACGCTTAATCCTTTTTATGAATTTTTTATAATATTACATCTTTTATCATTAAAGTGAAATTATGTATTTTACTTACATAATTGATTAATTAAAACTGTTTTTTAAGTTAAAAAGTAAAGAATTATTTAATACAAGGTAAAAAGATAAAATTTATCTGATTTTTTTCCTAAAAAGATAAATATACAACAGGAGTGAAATAAAAAACATAAATATTGAGAGAATTTGCCCCATAGTCATCCAGCCACCAAACACAAAACCAAGCTGAAAATCGGGCTTTCTAAAGAATTCTGCTACAAATCTAGCAAGTGAATAGAGCATACCATAAAGCGCAATAAGTTCTCCGTCAAATCTTTTTTTTGACCTGTACATGTAGAGTATAACAAAAACAACAATGCCTTCTAGGAATGCTTCGTACAGTTGAGATGGGTGTCTAAGTATGCCATCTACATATATTCCCCAAGGCACATCAGTCTCTCTGCCTATCAAACCTTTATTGAAAAAATTACCAATTCTTCCAAAAACATACCCCAAAGGAACACTAAGAGCCACCAAATCCAATATTTTAAATATATTCACCTTGTGTCTCTTGCCATACAACCAGGTTGAGATCAGAAATCCAACTAGCGCTCCATGATAGCTCATACCGCTAATTCCTACAAATTTTCCATCCATAAAAGGATTAAAAATCTGCCAAGGATGAGTTAAATAGTAAGCTGTATGTGGATCATAAAAGAGTATAAAACCAAGCCTTGCCCCAAGAATCACACCTATTTCAACCCAAATAAAATAGTCATCCAAACCTTTGGTATCTATCCCAAAGTCATATTTTTTAGCAAAATATTTAGCTACAAAAAGAGCACTTACAAGCGCTAAAACATACATAATTCCATACCAGTGAACTCCTATGGAGCCTATCTGAAATGCTACTGGATTAAATTTTTCATAAATGTGTTGCCAACTATTCATATAACTCTTTCATTTAATTTTGCAGAATTATAACATTTAAGTATAAATGATTAAGTTTTTAATGCCTTTGCTATGAGTTCTAGTGGATTTTTAAAAATCACATCTTCATTTCCATCCACAAAAAGTGAGTTTGTTATCTGCATTCTGCAAGCACTACACTCTGCACTTACTATGTCTGCCTCGCTATCTTTAATCATCGCGGCCTTTGGCATACCGGCAGCTTTTGCCAAGTGGTATTTTTCACTCTGTATTGTCACTCCGCCAAACCCACAACATCTATTTGAATCACTCATCTCTCTTAAGACATAATTTTGGCTTATCAACTCTCTTGGCTCTTTGTAGATTCCTTGCATTTTTCTTGCATGGCAAGGGTCATGATAAGTTATGGTTTCATCCATATTGTGTTTTTTATCTGCCAAAACATCTTTTAAATTTGTGCATTTTTCAAGGTATTCCGTAGCCATATAGATTTTTGGTGTTAACTTTTCTGCTCTGCTTTTCCACTGTGGTTTATCATGAAAAAAGTGTGCATAATCAACCTTTATCATAGCACTACATGTAGCCTCAGGAATAATCACGGCATCTAGCTCGTCTATAAAGCTTTCCATATACTCTATATTGTGTTTGGCAAGATAATCCACCGTATCAAAATCACCGGTAAAATACGCAGGAGCACCACAACAAAGCTGCTGTTTTATAAGATAAGCATCAATCTCTAAAACTTCTAAAATTTCCAACAGTGCTTTTCCTATGTCTGTATAGGTATAATTTGCTAGGCAACCTATAAAAATTCCAACTTTTCCCTTTCCACCATTTCTTATCACATCCGGATGTGAATTTAAAAAACTTTTAACTTTTGCACTTGGAAGAAGCCGGTCTTTTTTAATAATCGGCATAGAAAATCTTGGCTCCATAGAACTCTGCTTTTCGTGTATTTTAAACCCGCATGTTTGAAATACATATCCCAATTTTGCAAGCAAATCCATCACTTTTCTATGCCTTAAGAGCCAAAAGAAAAGTTTTTTATACCAAGCTAGCCCATATTTTTTGCGAATATCATCTCTGACTTGTTCTATCAGCATATCGACCGGCAAGTCATTTGGACAGATATCAACGCAATTTGTACACAAAAAGCAGCTCTCAAAGATATCTTTTGCGTTTTTGTCCAGCTCTAAATCACCTCTTTGATATGCTCCTAAAAGATCTAAAAAACCACGAGGCGAAGTAACCTCATCCATATTTACATTGTGAATTGTACAAGTCGGTATGCATTTACCACATTTTATACAATCATCACTTGTAATCTTGAAATCATACATCTATACTGTCTTTGAAAATCTTCGTTTACTCTGCGGTATCTTTTTAAGATATGCATCAAATGGCATGGATATATTTCTTATAAGAAGCGTACCTGTTGTGTTTACGGTTATCTTTTTACCTTTTTTGTCTATATCAACAAGTCCCTCTTGTACAAACGAGTCTAAATCCTCTACGGCATCACTAAAATAATCAAAAAAATCTATACCAAACTCTCTCTCTACTCTTGCGATATCAAGTTTAAAATTGCTCATTAATTCCATAATTACTGCTTTTCTAAGCACATCGTCATCATTCAAAATCAATCCTCTGTGCACCGGTAATATACCATTGTCTATGGCATTTTCATATAGATTCATATCTTTAAAATTTTGCACATAATGAGCTTTTCCTTCACCGATACTAGTGAGTCCAATTCCCACCAAATCTGCTCCGCCTTTTGTGGTGTATCCTTGGAAATTTCTATGCAATTCGCCTTTATCTATCGCCAAAAATAGCTCATCATCAGGTTTTGCAAAGTGATCCATACCTATCATTCTCAAGCCGTTTGATTGAAGATAATCTATGGTGTATTTTAAAATCTCAAGTTTTTCACTAGGTTTTGGAAGTGTTGTCTCATCTATCTTTCGCATAGTTTTTTTCATCCAAGGCACATGAGCATAGTTAAATACCGCAAATCTATCTGTATCTAAAAGAAGCGCTTTTTCTAAAGTCTTTTTAAAAGTTTCTAGATTTTGAAAAGGGAGACCATATATAAGATCCATATTTACAGATTTTATACCAGCAACCCTAGCCATTTTTACTGCATTTTGTGTTACCTCAAAGGGCTGAATTCTATGTACGGCTTTTTGTACGACATCATTAAAATCCTGCACACCAAAACTGACGCGGTTAAAACCTCCGCTAACTAAAACATCAACTTGGCTCTTAGTGAGAAATCGTGGATCTATTTCACAACTTATCTCGGCATCTTTTGCAAAATTTTTAAAATACTTTCTGATTAACTCTATGATTCTTTTCAACTGCGAGGCACTAAAAAATGTAGGTGTTCCTCCGCCAAAATGCATCTGTATCACTTCTCTACTCGTATCTAAGTGGTGGGAAAGTATCTCTAGCTCTTTTTGGAGATATCCGATATATCTCTCCTTTT
The DNA here is from genome assembly GCA_027055635.1 of Campylobacteraceae bacterium. Classification (GTDB taxonomy): domain Bacteria; phylum Campylobacterota; class Campylobacteria; order Campylobacterales; family Sulfurospirillaceae; genus JAADIZ01. The sequence continues at coordinate 2,385 of JALUMZ010000191.1, read as the reverse complement.
TGTCATCTTTACTTGTAAAAACAACATTACATCCACAAAAATAACAAGCACTTCTGCAAAATGGAAGATGAAAATATAGAGATAATTTTCTATTCTTATCTTGGTTTTCTAAAATTTTTATGTATGAATTAGCATCAAAACTCTCATTGAATTCCGGCGCTGTAGGATAACTTGTATATCTTGGTCCCGGTTGTGAATATTTTGAAAATAGATCGAAATTTATCATTTAACTGTCCCCTTTTGTTTGAGCAAAGCCCAAACAAAATTCCTCGCGACTGAAGCTTTGGCTGTCGCCAAGAAATTGCTATTTTTATGTGCCAAAGCACGAGCTGTCGCTCTGTATTGTTTCATTTAACTGTCCCCTCTGCCCATAAATGGCATTTAAAATTTTGTACTTACTGAATTATTTGATTGGTAAATAGGTCTTGCAAATTTAAAAATAGATTTGGATGATCTTTTCTTATCTTTCTTAATAATTTTTCCAAATCTATATTTAGACTTTTCTTACTGCTACTAGATGCTATATTTTTTATCTCATCCATAGCTACCGTCCAGACATCTTGATAGTCGATCGGAACATATTGCAAAATTGTCTTTTCTAGCTTTAAATCGAAATTATCTTTTTGAAGTTGTCTAAAATTTTCTATCAGTTTATGCATAGTGTCGATAGATACCATTGTGTACATTTTTTGATTTTCATCTATGATGAACCAAGGCTCTTTATCGCCCCAATCTCCACTTTTAAGATCCAATATCTTTTCATTTGGAATGTCACTCTTCTTTATCTCTATGACGGTTTCATGCTTTTGATTTTCACTAAGATATTCGTCTATGCCTTCAATTTTTTCAAATATATTAAGCTCTTTTGTCATATTACCTCTTTTCATCCAACCAAACCATCAAACCTTTTTGTGCATGCAGTCTATTTTCTGCCTCATCAAATACTATATTTGCATATTTTTCAAGTATCTCTTCACTTACTTCATAACCCCGATAAGCGGGCAAGCAGTGTAAAAATATAGCATCATTTTTGGCTTTTGCCATCAGCTTGGCATCTACAATATATCCTTTAAAATCACTAATTCTTTGCTCTTTTTCATCTTCTTGACCCATAGAAACCCAAGTATCAGTTGTAACTACATCAGCATTTTTAACTGCTTCTTGCGGATCATGGGTGTATATAATTTTTCCTCCGCTCTGCTCACAAAGCATCTTTGCATCATCTATGATCTCTTGCCAAGGTTCATACCCTTTTGGAGTAGCGACTCTTAGCTCAAACCCTAGTTTTCCGGCTAGCATCATCCATGAGTGAGTCATATTGTTACCATCTCCAACATAAGCAACAACAGGATTTTCATCTTTGCCATACTCTATCATAGTTAAGTAATCTGCCAATAACTGCACAGGATGGTACTTGTCTGTTAAACCGTTTATTATCGGTACTTTTGAGTAAGCTGCAAATTCATCTAATATATCTTGCGAGTATGTTCTGATCATCACCATATCTACCATTCGACTAATCACACGAGCTGAATCCTTCATAGGCTCTCCTCGTCCAAGCTGTAAGTCGTTTGAAGATAGAAAGAGTCCTTGACCTCCAAGCTGATGAATACCGACTTCAAAACTTATTCTTGTCCTAGTACTGCTTTTTTCAAAGAGCATCCCCAATGATTGGTTTTGAAGATAAGGTATATAATTTTTAACTTTTGCCTCTTTTTTGATCTTAATTCCTAATTCAATAATCTCTAAAATTTCCTCTTTTGTAAAATCATATAGTGATAGAAAATGTCGCATAGTTTATCCTTTCTTTAAAATCTCAGCTACCTCTTTGGCATGGTAGCTTATTATTATATCTGCTCCTGCTCTTTTAAATCCTATCATAGTCTCCATCATTACTCTATCATAATCAATCAAGCCGGCTTTTCCTGCAAATTTCAACATAGAGTACTCTCCGCTGACATTATATACTGCCAAAGGGGTCGTAGTCGCATTTCTTACATCTCTAATGATATCCATATACGCAAGGGCAGGTTTTACCATCAGTATATCCGCTCCCTCCATCTCATCTTCTACAGACTCTGCTATCGCTTCTCTTCTGTTTGCAGGATTCATTTGGTAGCTTCTTCTATCGCCAAAACTAGGAGCTGATTCTGCCACATCTCTAAATGGACCATAATATGCACTAGCAAATTTCGTAGAGTAACTCATGATCGGAAGATTTATATATCCTTGGCTATCTAGCGCATCTCTCAAAGCCGTTATCATACCATCCATCATACCGCTTGGCGCTATCATATCGACTCCAGCTTTTGCATGCACGAGTGCTTGCTTCCCCAAAATCTCCAAAGTAGCGTCATTATCAACTGTTTCGTGCTCCATATCCAA
>JALUMZ010000190.1 GCA_027055635.1 Campylobacteraceae bacterium | reverse complement strand
CTTTGAGACGTTTTATGTCAGATATACTCATCCCGCCATATTTACTCTTCCAAGTATAATATGTTTGTTGTGTTACTCCATGCTTACGGCAAACATCAACAACTTTTAAACCTGCCTCCACTTCATTTAAAATACCAACTATTTGGCTTTCACTAAATTTACTCTTTCTCATGGTAACTCCTGATTTATTTTATCAGAAATTATCAATTTTGAGGTGGTCTAGTTTTTAGGGAGGGCTACAGGAGGGCTACACTTAAGCTTTTTCCAAAGACCATTTTTGACTTATCTCCTTTCTTGCTATATCTCTATGTTTCATTAAAAGAATAAAGTCATTATGCCGTCTCTTAATAGCTCTAGGTTCAACTCTTTCTTCTCTGTTTCCAATAACCTTTTGACCTATCAAATATAAAATCTTTTTATAGAATTGCCTGTTATATGAATTTGGAGCATTTTTTAAAATTTGCACTGTATGTTTAAAACTAAGCTCTCTTGGTAATAGCCTATTATAGATAGCAGATTCAAACATAATGGATCGAATAAAATTATAAGCTAAAAAGTAAACCCACATCTCTTTAATAGCCATTTGTGGTGTTTTACAACTAAAATATTTTAAACCTAAAGTGGATTTGATATTTCTAAAATCAACTTCAATTTGCCATCTTTGTTTATATAAGTTTTTAATCTCGGTTGCACTTACTCTATTTTTATAAAGCATTGTAGTAATGAGGATTTTACCTCCTCTTTTAAGCTCGCGAATTCTAAGAGTTTTTGGTAACTCATCAAACTTCTCTTTACTCATCCACTCAGGTTTTTTAAGAGGTTTTTTGATATCAATTAAATGGTCTTTTTTACCTAAAATACATCCTTTGCTAAAGTCTGTCTTTTTTACTCTCATCCCATTTTGTACTAAAACTACATCAATACCATTTTGTACTGCGTGACTTAAAAAATAGTAAGTACTATATATTGCATTTGCTAAGATAATATCTCCTTTTTTAAAGTTATGTAACATACTTCTTAGCAATACTTGTTCAGATGCACCTTTGCCTTGATATGGACTAACGCACGCATCAATTAAAGTGCCTGTATAGAGTGAGATTATTCCTACAGCTCTACATATTGGAAAGCCTAGCCCTTTAGGTAGTGAAGCTTGTTGGGGGTATGCTTTTTGATTCTCTTTAGTATCTGGCATTGTAAAGGTTGTGCCATCTACTAAGTATATATCTCTTCTTTGAAATTTCCATCTTTTTGGTACTTTTGCTAAGCTATCTTTTGAGATTTGTTGTGTGAGGTTTTTTATCATCCCTACATGTAAGCGTTGTCTTGCTCTGCAATACCCTCCTGTTGTAATAGATATTTTTTTATCTCTGTTTAGTGCTACTGAGTTTACTATATTTTGGCATGAACTATCTTCATCTAGTGCTTGAGTTAGGAACATTGATAGGGTTTGTAATGGGTTATAGAGCCTATCTCTGTAGTTTGGTAAATCTTGCTTTATAATGCTTTGGATTGAATCTTGTGCTAATAAATTGTAAAAACCATTTGTTCCTTTTGCTTTTATCTTTTTGGCTACTCTGTTTTGTTGGGATTTAATTGTTTTTTTGATATGATTCATGTGCTGGCTTTCTTGGGTATTTCGTCTGTTAACGATACCTTTTGAAAGCCAGTTTTATTCCATGTTGCTTTTGTGGTTTTTGCTTAAGTAAGTGCCATTCGAGCCACACCCTCAAGCTTATTTCCAGAAAACCCTGCGGGATTTCCTGAAACTAAACTTAAGGGGTGCTCAGCGCGACCGTTGTTTGTTGTCCACTTCACGAGACAGTTATTCTAAAAAAATATTGGAGTAAAATATGGTAGATTATGATTTTTGGTTTACATTTATCGGTATTGCCATTTTATTAAATGTGGCGCCGGGTCCAGATGTATTGTATATACTTACTAAAACAATTTCTAGTGGCAAAAAAATTGGTTTTGCTTCATCATTAGGTGTTTGTACAGGTGCATTAGTACATATATTTTTAGCAGCAGTTGGACTTTCTGCAATATTAGTAACTTCTGCTTCTGCTTTTATGATTGTAAAGTATATAGGGGTGGTATATCTATTGTACTTAGCATACAAATCTTTCAAGAATTCTGGCACAAAATTTAATGTTGAAAATAAGCAAATAAATGATACATTTTGGAAAGTTTTTAGGCAAGGTGTATTAATAGATGTTTTAAATCCTAAAGTTGCAATATTTTTTATGGCTTTTTTACCTCAATTTATACGAGAAGGTTATGGGTCTATACCATTTCAATTTATATATCTTGGAGTTATCATAATTTTAGTTGCAATTGTAATTGAAGGGTTATATATACTTTTCGCATCAAAAATATCATCAAAATTTCGTGAAAATAAAAAGTATGGTATTTGGCTAGATAAAGTAGTTGGTACAATGTTTTTGGGACTTGGAATAAAACTAGCTTTAGATTCACAAACACAATAGAATTTTAAACTCTTAGACAATAAACCTTTCAAGGAAGAACAAGTAAAAACTGCCAATAATTAAAGCTTTTGAGTGCCGAATAGATAAAGTTGAAAGACCGAAATATTAATTTGACCATTCTTCATCCCCGCTTGTGCGCGACTATTGTCTAAAGGATATGTATGACAAAAATTGCGAAGGAAATGTTTAAAAAAATCATATGATATTGATCACAGTGTGAATTTAGCTTCTATAAATGAAGAATAGGGTAAAATAAGATAAATATAAATATGAAGTAAAGAGGGTGGCGAATGGAAAATCTTTTTGATAGCAATCAGGACATAAAAGAGATAAATATAGAGGACTCTATAAAGACTAGTTATCTTGACTACTCTATGAGTGTTATAATTGGTAGGGCATTGCCAGATGCTAGAGATGGTTTAAAACCGGTACATAGGAGAATTTTATATGCTATGAATGACTTGAGTATCAGCTCAAGAAGTCCATATAAGAAATCGGCTCGTATAGTCGGTGATGTCATAGGTAAATACCACCCTCATGGTGATACTGCTGTGTATGATGCACTTGTAAGAATGGCTCAGCCATTTTCTATGAGAATTCCTTCTGTTGATGGACAAGGAAACTTTGGTTCGATAGATGGTGATAATGCAGCTGCCATGCGTTATACTGAAGCTCGCATGACACCTCTTTCGGAAGAGTTGCTAAAGGACTTAGATAAAGAGACAGTTGATTTTGTGCCGAACTATGACGATAGTATGAGTGAACCGGATGTGCTTCCTAGTCGTGTTCCAAATCTGCTTCTAAATGGATCCAGTGGTATTGCAGTCGGTATGGCTACAAATATTCCTCCACACTGTCTTGACGAGTTGATAGATGCTCTTTTACTTTTGATAGATAATCCACAAGCCGGATTAGATGAAGTGATGGAGTTTATAAAGGGTCCGGATTTTCCAACCAGAGGTATTATCTTTGGTAAAAAAGGTATCTTAGATGCTTATAAAACAGGTCGTGGACGCATCAAAATCAGAGCTAAAATTCACATAGAGAAAAAAGGCAACAAAGATGTAATCATCATAGATGAATTACCTTATCAAGTGAATAAATCGAGATTAATCGAGCAAGTTGTGGCACTTGTCAAAGATAAACAAGTCGAAGGAATTAGCGAGATAAGAGACGAGAGTGATAGAGATGGCATAAGAGTTGTTATAGAGCTCAAAAGAGATGCTATGAGTGAAATTGTCTTAAACAACCTATATAAATCAACAAATCTTGAAGTGACTTTTGGTGTCATACTACTAGCTATTGAAAACAAAGAGCCCAAAGTATTTACTCTCATTGAGCTGTTGCAACTCTTTTTGAAGCACAGAAAAACGGTAATAATCAGAAGAACAATTTTTGAATTAGAAAAAGCAAAAGCCAGAGCTCATATCTTGGAAGGTCTAAAAATTGCACTTGATAATATCGATGATGTTATAAAACTCATCAAGTCAAGTGCTGATGCCAAAGAGGCAAAAGCCGGTTTGGTTTCAACATTTGGATTGAGTGAAATTCAAGCAAGTGCAATTTTGGATATGAAACTCCAAAGACTCACAGGCTTAGAGAGAGAAAAGATTGAAAATGAATTAGAAGCCCTTAGAAAAGAGATGGATAGACTCAATGCTATTCTTAAGAGCGAAGATATACTAAATGATTTGATAAAAAAAGAGCTTATCGAGATAAAAGACAAATTCAAATCGCCTCGTATTACTGCGATAGAAGATAATTATGATGATATAGATATAGAAGATTTAATTCCAAATGAGCCTATGGTTGTCACTATTACCCACAGAGGATACATAAAAAGAGTTCCGCTTAAATCTTATGAAAAGCAGAAAAGAGGCGGAAAAGGAAAGACTGCTATAACTACTTATAATGATGACTTTATAGAAAATTTCTTTGTCTCAAATACTCATGACACCCTTATGTTTGTGACTGATAGAGGTCAGTTGTATTGGCTAAAAGTTTACAGAATTCCAGAGGGAAGCAGGACTGCAAAAGGAAAAGCAGTCGTAAATCTCATACAGTTGCAACCTGATGAAAAGATAATGGAGATTATACCGACTACAGATTTTAGTGAAGAGAAGTCATTAGCATTTTTTACAAGAAACGGTATAGTTAAAAGAACAAATCTAGCAGAATTTAAAAACATAAGATCTGTCGGTGTCAGGGCAATCACTCTTGATGATGATGATGAATTGGTCACAGCAAAAGTTGCAACCAAAGAGATAAAAAATCTTTTCATAGTGACTAAGAAAGGTATGTGTATAAGATTTGATATTGAAGATACTAGAGAGTTAGGTAGAACTGCTAGAGGCGTAGCAGGAATTCGCTTTAAGGAAGAAGGCGATGAGGTTGTAGGAGCCGTTACCATTTCTAGTGATGAAGAAGAAATTTTAACTGTCAGTGAAAAAGGCATTGGTAAAAGAACTACTGCACAAGAGTATCGTTTACAAAAACGGGGCGGTAAAGGTGTAATAGCTATGAAATTAACTGCAAGAACAAAGGATTTGGTGGGTGTTGTTATTGTAGATGAAAACAAGGATTTGATGGCTCTAGGAAGTAGCGGAAAGATGATAAGGGTTGATATGCAGACTATCAGAAAAGCCGGTAGAAATACAAGTGGCGTTAAAGTTGTCAGCGTTTCGGGAGATGATATAGTAGCAAGTATTGCTAGATGTCCAAAAAAAGAGCCTGAAGAGATAGATGTGATTAGCGAAGCAGAGGTTGTGACTATTAAAACAGATGTGGAATAAGAGTTGCTTGTACTTAAAAAATCAATTAAAGGTGCGTAATGAAGAGATATATCTATATGGCCATGTATAGTATGGGAGCTTTGATAGTATTTTCTGGTTGCAATGGTTTAATGCCTCAGCAACAAGTTCAAAAACCAAAGGTTATTAAAAAAGTTGTTGTTCAAAAGGTAGATAAAGAAGAGATAAAGCAGGCTATCAGAGATGAGAGATTGGCAGAATTGGATAAAATGCCTCCTAAAGAGTTTATAGTATATGGAGAGGGGATTGCACCTATGAATACAATCTCGCCTGCCCAGGCTATAGCACTTGCAAAAAGAGCTGCTGTTACAGATGCGTATCGTCAGCTTGGAGAAAAACTTTATGGTATAAGAGTAAATGCAAAAGAGACTGTAAAAGATGCAGCATTGAAAGATTCTCGTATAGTAACTCAAGTAAACGGCTTGATAAAAAATGCTACCATCACTGAAAATAAGTACAAAGATGGTCTTTATACTGTTAGGATGGAGCTACTTTTAAGCAGAGCTAAGTGGAAAGAAATCTTCTCGTATTAATTCTGTTTTTAAATTCTATCATAGGGAGTGACATTTTCTGGTTCTCATACAGGAGTGTCACTTCAAATAAAACTCTAATATATGAAGAAAAAAATATCTCTCCTTTAACCAATCCTTATGCCAAAAATATATCCTCTACATGTAGAGTTAAAATAAGTAGGCAAAAAAACAGCTCTACTTTGGATATCTTAAATCAAAATTTCTATAAAATTTTACCCTGTTTTTATTCTGGAAAAGTATGGGTACTGTCTCAAACTAAAAGCAGTATCTATAGTTTAAAAGATGAGGTAGAGCTAAAAATAGAACCGGTTAAGTTTATAGTAGATTTTAAAGATGATTTTGCTAATATAACTATCCTGAAATAATTCACTAGGCATTTGCATGAAAATAGCTATCGTAGAAGATGATATAAATATGAGAAAATCACTAGAATATGCCCTCAAAGAGTATAGAGAGTTTAAAGTGGTGTGCTATAAAAATGCTATAGAAGCCTTGAAAAAGATAGATGATAGTGTCGAGTTAGTTATCACGGATATAAATATGCCCGGTATGGATGGAATTGAATTTGTAAAAAAGTTAGATAACAGATTTGACATCATTGTGATTACCGGAAATGCTACGCTAAATCGTGCTATTGAGTCGGTTAGATTGGGAGTAAAAGATTTTTTGACAAAACCCTTTGAAATAGATACATTAGTTGATGCAATCAAAAGGAATGTTAAGATAAGAGCTAAAACTTCAAAAACAAAAATCCAACCAAAAGATGAAAATAGGGATTTTTTAGGAAGTTCAAAAGAGTTAGAAGCTTCATTATTGCTGGCAAAAAAAGCAGCAAGAACAGATGCTAGTGTTTTACTTTTGGGGCAAAGTGGAGTAGGAAAAGAGCTTTTTGCCAACTATATTCATAAAAATTCCAATAGGGCAAAAAATAAATTTATAGCTATAAATATGGCAGCAATTCCTGAAAATCTTTTAGAGAGTGAGTTGTTTGGATATGAAAAAGGAGCTTTTACCGATGCTCTTAATGAGAAAAAAGGGTACTTTGAGCTAGCTCACAAGGGCACCATATTTCTCGATGAAATAGCGGAGATGTCGGTAGCTCTTCAGAGTAAGCTTTTGAGAGTTTTGCAAGAAAGAGTAGTTTACAGGGTGGGAGGCTTGAAGCCTATTCCGATTGATGTTAGGATAATTTCTGCAACAAATGCCGATATTTTAAGAGTTATAAGAGATGGAAAATTTCGAGAGGATCTGTATTTTAGATTAAATACCATTCCTATCAAAATAGCACCTCTTAAAGATAGAAAAGATGAGATTATGCAGATTGCTCAAAAAACTCTCCAAGAAGTAAAGAATAGGTATGATTTACCAAATAGAGTTTTTTCTTCCCAGGCAAAAGAGGCACTTTTAAGCTATGACTGGCCGGGAAACATCAGAGAGTTGATATCAGTTGTTCAAAGAGCTGCAATTTTAAGTGACAATGAAACCATAAGTACCGAGGATCTATTTTTAGATAGCAGAAGTACGAACAATATAAACAGTATGGAAAAAGAGTTGATACAAGAGGTGCTTCAAAGTGTAAATGATAACATAAATGAAGCTAGTAAGATATTAGGAATGAATAAAAAAGCTCTTTTGAGCAAAATAGACAAGTATCTAATCAATAGACTTCTTGCATAACCCCTTATAGTCTCAGAGGACTTAGAAGTGGTAAGATTGTGCAAAACCTTTTTTAAGTAATAGCCAAAGCTATTGCGATAAAAAGTTTTGTGCAAGATTGCTACTTCTAAGTCCTCCCTTCGGGCAACTCATAGATAAGCCTGAGGCTTCGTTAGTTCATCTCATCCGTAGCTTTGGCTACGCAAGAGATAAACTGCCTCGCTCAGATTTATCTATGAGTTGCTGAGACTACAAGGGGTTATGCAAGAAGTCTAATATATCGACAAATACGAAGGAGTAAATATGTCAAGAGTCATCTTAGTAACCGGAGCCACATCAGGTTTTGGTAAAGAGTGTGCTATAAAATTTGCCAAAAATGGAGATAAGGTTATCATTGCGGGTAGAAGGAAAAACAGACTTGAAGAGTTAAAGAACGAATTAAAAGATTGTGATATTTTTCCTCTCTCTTTTGATGTTAGAAACAAAGAAGAGGTATTAAAAGAGATATCATCTTTGCCTACTGCCTATCAAAATATAGATATACTAATAAATTCAGCTGGACTTGCTCTTGGACTAGAGCTTTCACCCGAAGCTCTAATAGAAGATTGGGAGCAGATGATCGATACTAACATAAAGGGATTATTATATGTAACTAAAGCTGTTTTGCCAACTATGATTAAAAGGAGAAGTGGATATATTTTTAACCTAGGTTCAATCGCAGGAAGTTGGCCTTACCTTGGTGGCAATGTTTACGGAGCTACAAAAGCATTTGTTGAACAATTTTCCTATAATCTTAGAACTGATCTTAGAGGCACAAATATAAGAGTCTCAAATATAGAACCGGGTGCTGCAAAAACAGAGTTTTCAAACATAAGATTTAAGGGTGAAATAGACAAAGCACAAAAAGTATATGACGGATATGAGCCGTTGGTAGCCACCGATATAGCAAATCTTATCTTTACCCTTGCAAATTTACCTTCACATGTAAATGTAAATTCCTTAGAGGTCATGCCAACAGCCCAAACATGGGCAGGACTACATATAGAAAAATGATAATTTAAGACTAGAAGAAGTATAATCGATATATAGAAATCCTTATGGGGGGGGGTATGCAAGATAAAAAATGTAAAAGTTAGCAACTTAACAGTTGGTATATTTGATGGGTTAACCCATTTTCAATATATAACTAACAATATATTTAAAAAACATCATATATCAATAAACAATAAGGAAAACAGTATAAAGCTTTCCAATTGGCTAGATGCATTAGATGAAGTAAGAGAGATTTTTGGTCCCGCCATGCTCTACTATATGGGTAAGAAAACTTTTTTTAATGCAAAATGG
>JALUMZ010000189.1 GCA_027055635.1 Campylobacteraceae bacterium | reverse complement strand
CTTTTGTACTGTTTTCGAGCTTGTTGTTTGCTACTAGCTATAAATATGAAATTACACCAACCGTAGGTGGAGTAATGCCAGAGGGTAATCTAGATTTGGATGACCAGCTGAGTTACGGTTTAAGATTTGGTATAAATATAGATTCTATATTTGACCAAGTTGAGTTGGGGGTTGAGAGGAGTAGTGATGTTGATTATGATAACTCTACAAAGAGTACAGATATAACCAGATATTTCGTAAATCTAATAAAATCTTATCCTTTACAAGATAAACTTTCACTCTACTCATTGATTGGTTTGGGATATGAAAATTTATCTACTGATTTTGCAGGCAATGATGATAGTGGATTTTTTAATTACGGTTTGGGCTTAAAATATATGGTAAATGATAATTTTTCTCTAAGAGCAGAAGTGAGACATGCTATAAAATTTGACCATGGTGACAACAATCTTTTCTATACAGTTGGATTTGTGATTCCATTTGGTAAAAAAGCTGAGCCAATGGCAGCACCAAAACCAAAGCCGGCACCAAAACCTGTAGTTGTTGGTGATGATGACAATGATGGCGTAAACAACAATCAAGATTTATGTCCAAATACAAAACCGGGAGTAAAGGTAGATAAAAAAGGCTGTGAATTAGATAGCGATGGAGATGGAGTGGTTGATAGCGAAGATATGTGCCCAAATACAAAAGCAGGCGCAAAAGTGGATGCTAGAGGCTGTGAATTAGATAGCGATGGAGACGGAGTAGTAAATAGCGAGGATTTATGTCCAAATACTCCGGCAGGAAGCGTTGTAAATAGTGATGGCTGTGTAAAAGTTATACATTTACATGTAACTTTTGATACAAACAAAGCAAATATTTCAGAAACATATATGATGCAAATAAGAAAAGTTGCTACTTTTATGAAGATAAACCAAGACTACAGTGTGGTTCTTGAGGGAAATACAGACTCAAGAGGAAGTGAAAAATATAATATGAAACTTTCCATCATGAGAGCAAATGCTGTTGCAGACGCACTAGAGTCTTTAGGGGTGGATTCAAGTAGAATTACTACTAAAGGATTTGGAGAGTTAAATCCTATCGCTAGCAATAAAACAGAAGAAGGCATGGCTCAAAACAGAAGAGTTGATGCTAAGTTTATGAAATAAGAGGTCTTTGGATGGATTTTAATATGGATACGGCAATAGCGTTTATCAGTCTGTACGGTTTTAAATTTATAGGTGCTGTACTTATATTTTATATAGGTAAAATAGTTGCCAAATTTTTAACAAAAGTATCAAAAAAAGCTATGCAAAAAGCAAGTCTTGATGAAACGATAACGAAATTTGCTGCCAATGTGATATATGGCGGTATGATGGTGTTTATCATACTAGCTGCTCTTAGTAAACTTGGTGTAAATACAAACTCATTTATAGCAGTATTGGGAGCTGCCGGTTTAGCTGTAGGGCTAGCTTTTCAAGGTACACTCTCAAATGTCGGTGCGGGTGTATTGTTGGTATTTTTCAGACCGTTTAATGTTGGCGACTTTATAAGTGCAGCTGGAGAAAATGGTGTTGTTGAGGAGATAAACCTCTTTAGCACCTTGCTTAAAACAGGAGACAATAAGCAAATTATTATTCCAAATTCAGCTATAATCGGTGGCAATATCACAAACTTTTCGGCAAAAGAGACAAGAAGAGTGGATTTTATATTTGGTATAGGTTATGATGATGATCTTAAACTTGCCAAAAAAACTCTAGAAGATATTATAAACTCTGATGAAAGAGTCCTAAAAGATCCGGCTCCATTTGTGGCAGTTAGTGAATTGGCAGATAGTAGTGTAAATTTTATAGTTCGTGCATGGGTAAAAAGTGGAGATTATTGGGGAGTAAAATTTGATACTACAGAAAAAGTCAAATTAACTTTTGATGAGAAAAATATCTCAATCCCATATCCACAGATGGATATACATCAAGACAAATAAAAATTTAGGGAAATTTTTCCCTAAATTTTTATCACCTTTTTTTCTGTTAGACACATAGCAAAACCTTTTTCATAGTATGCTGCTTCATTTATAAAAAGAGCATATACATCTTTTTCTTCCTCATAATTTATCACTTCGCCCTCTAATGTTATAAAGAGAGGATCTCCTTTTGTGAGTTTATAGTAGCCATTGTCTTGTAAGTTTGGATGCACGGTTGCATTCAACTCTCCTGATTTGTCTCTTGGAAAATCTAATAACTTTATATGGTCATAAATCTCAATAGTTTCATATACCTTATGCAAATCACCTCTGTTGTATTTTTCAAAAAAATCTAGTGTATGGGCTACTAATTTTTCTGTTTTAAAAAAGAGGTCAGCTCTTAGTACGCCTTGAGGAATTGGACCTACTTCTATCGCAAAACCATCTTTTGTGATAGAGTTTACAAATGAAACCTCTTTTGTATCGCCTCTCCACCTAAATATATGAAGATCAGGTTCCATCTCTTTTAAGTATGCCGCAACTTGCCAAGTTAATCTGTTGTCATTGTCTATCACTATGGAGAGTCCCATATCAGAAGTTGTCGAGTGCAGGTCGATTATAAAATCAACAGCTGTTTTTTCTGCCCCCTTTGGCCCTAGCTTTAAATTTATGCTCTTTGCAAGTACATCTTCATAGCTATATAGAGCGTCATTTACCAAATCTTTCTTTATAAATGTTCTATTTAAATCCTTATCTACATATCTAGTGCACTTTTTCATAGCCCCTACATTTGTATGCATAAAAAGAGTTTTGAAACTATCTCTTTTTACTAAGTCAGGATTTTTTTTGTACTTATTGATTAGATAAACACCAGTTAGTTCATTGCCGTGTGTTCCGCCGGTTATTGCTACTTTATTAATTTTATTTGACATTGTTTTTCCTATTTTTTTCAAAATTATAGCGTAAAAAAGAAACAAAAGTTTCAAATTAATTGTTATAGTGTTATGTTTTATAGTAAATTAAGTCAATTTTTACGATATTTTGGTCATAATCTATATAGTTATAAAAAAAGGTGATATTGGTGAATAAAAATATAGATACTATTTTGGAGAAGTTGAAGAGTGATATTTATGATGATTTTAAAAATATAGTAAACATCAATAGCTTTACCACTAACTTAGATGGTGTTAAAAAAGTAAAAAAAGAGTTAAAAGGTATAGCGGATAAGCTTGATATACCTTTGGAAACTATCTATTCTAGTCAAAAAACACGACCTCATTTGATGTATGGAAAAGATTTAAAAGAGGATTATTATGCTTTTATAGGCCACTTCGATACTGTTCACCCGCCACAGAGTGACTTTCAAACTATGAGTGAAGTTGATGGACTCTTGAAGGGTCCTGGAACAAATGATATGAAAGCAGGTCTTATAGTATCTTTATACTCATTTTACATACTCAAACATCTCTATCCAAATCAAGATTTGCCATTTAAAATCTTCTTTAATTCAGATGAGGAGGTTGGCTCACTTGATTCACAAGAGATTTTAGAGAGTGAATTTAAAGGGGCGAAAGCAGCTTTTATATTTGAACCCGGTCGCCCAAATGGAGAGATAGTTACAAGCAGAAAGGGCATAGGGAGCTTAGAGATAGAGGTTGTTGGAAAACCGGCACATTCAGGAGTAGAACCATGGAATGGTATAAACTCTATATTGGGTGCTTGCGAAATTATCCAAAAACTTGAGGCCTTAAATGACTACGAGAAAGGTATTATAGTAGGATGTGATGAGATAAACGGTGGAATTGCTAAAAATGTAGTGCCCGCATATACAAAGATTATAGTCGATATTAGGTTTTCAACTATAGAACAACAAAGAAAACTTTTTAACGATATAGAGGAGATTTTGAGATCAAAAAACAGTGTAGGAGCTACTGTAAGATATAATCTAGAGTTAAATCGACCACCATTGCAAAAGAGCCAAGAGAGTGATGAACTTGCAAAATTGTATATGGATATAGCACACAGCTTAGATATAGAATGTGAGGAGATAGCAACAGGCGGCGGATCAGATGGCAATTTTTTAAGTGCTATGGGCATACCGGTTGTTGACGGATTAGGGGCAGTTGGAAATTTTAGTCATACAAAAAAAGAATTTATATACAAAGAGTCGCTCATATATAGGATAAAGATTTTTGTTCTATTTATGAGTCAGTTATTAAAACAATAAGGAGAAAATATGAAGAGATTAACAGTTGCAGTTGCCGCTTTGGCGCTTGTCGGTACAATGGGGGTTGCAAAAACTCTAAAGGTTGGTTTGGCATCAGGTGCATACACTATGGATCCTCAAGCTTTTAATGAAACAGCTACAAACTCTATACTATCAAATATATTTGATACTCTAGTAAGATTTGATGAAAATATAAAGGTTCATCCGGATTTAGCTGAGTCTTGGACCAATCCAGAACCGAAAGTTTGGATTATAAAATTAAGAAAAGGCGTAAAATTCCATAATGGAAATGCCTTTAATGCTGATGATGTAGTTTTTACTTTTAATAGAATTAAAAATTGGAAAAAATCAGGCTTTAAAGGTAAAGTCTCTATGATAGATAAGGTAGAGAAGATAGATGACTATACTGTTAAATTCATTACCAAAAAAGCTTTTCCTGTATTCTTGAGAAAACTTACTTATGTCAATATGCTTGATAAAGAGACTGTTGAGGGTAAAAGTGATGAGTGGATAGGACTTCATCCTATAGGAACAGGACCATACAAGTTTGTACTATGGAGAAAAGGCGATCAGATTAAGTTTAAGGCAAATCCGGATTATTGGGCAGGAAAGCCAAAATTTGATGATTTGATCTTTAGAGTTCTCTCAAATAATGCTACAAGAACGGCAGCAATATTGAGTGGTGAAGTTGATATTATCAATAGAGTTCCTGTTGTGGATGTAAATAGAATCAAAAGCAATGATAAATTAAATACTTTTGTAAAACCGGGTCTTAGACTTATATATCTACAAATGGATCAATTTAGAGAAAAATCACCTTATGTAAAAACATCAGATGGAAAAAATCCATTCTTAGATGTTAGAGTAAGAAGAGCGCTCTATTATGGCATAAATGAAGATGCAATCATCAAATTTATCATGAAAGGTTTTGCTGCACCTGCTGCTCAATTCCATCCTGATGTTGTTGTTGGATATGATCCAACTATCAAAAGAGTCAAGTATGATCCTGCAAAAGCTAAGAAATTACTAGCCCAAGCGGGATATCCAAATGGCTTTTCAGTAGTTCTTGACGCTCCAAACAATAGGTATATAAATGATGCGCAAATAGCTCAGGCAGTTGCCTCTTCACTAGCTAAGATAGGTATCAAAGTTAAGGTTAATGCTACTCCAAAATCATCATTCTTCCCAAGAACCGCCAAACAAGATACAAGCTTCTTTCTTATCGGGTGGGCAAGTAGTGATGGTGATGGAAGCTCCATGCTTGATGGTGTTGTTCACTCAAAAGATGATGTTAAAGGTTATGGACGATATAACAATGGCAAATACTCAAATGCAGATGTTGACAGACTCATAGAAGAGAGTGATGCAAATATGAATCCGGCATCTAGGGTAAAAGAGATGAGAGAGGCTCAGCAAATAGCCATAGTTAAAGATCAAAGCATAATTCCTTTGCACTACCAGGTTGATATTTATGCAAGTAGCAAAAAGATCAAATTTGTACCAAGAACAGATAGTAGAATTTGGGCTTTTGATATAAAATAGCATTACTCACCATCTCTACATGTAGAGATGGTGAGAACTCAACTTAAAGGTAGATTACAGATGTTAAAATACATACTAAACAGACTTTTTCACTCTGCTATTGTGATGTTCGTCATCAGTTTCATAGTGTTTTTTATAATGTTTAAAGCAGGAGACCCTGTACAACTCTTATTGCCTCCGGATGCAACTCAGCAAGATGTCATAGAGATGCGGCATGCACTAGGAATTGATCAGTCATTTATAAAACAGTATGAAGCTTTTTTGAGAAATGTAGCCAAAGGAAATCTTGGAAACTCTTTTGTTTATGGACAACCGGCACTTGATGTTGTATTTGAGAGACTCCCCGCTACGCTTGAGCTATCTGTCTTGGCCATGATTTTCTCTATAATATTTGGAGTACCGCTGGGTATCATAGCATCTATAAGACCAAAAGCGTGGTACTCCAAAGCTATCATGTTTCTCTCCTTAAGTGGCATATCGGTGCCTGTTTTTTGGACAGGTATGGTGCTTGTGCTTGTCTTTTCAGTCCTTTTGGGTTGGTTGCCGAGTTCGGGAAGAGGAGAAGTGTATCTTTTCACCAGCGCATTTACATGGGATGGTATAAAACATCTCATTATGCCAGTACTTACTCTCTCATTTTTTCAGCTAGCTTTGATATTGAGGCTCACAAGAACCGGTATGATGGAGGTGATGATGCAAGATTATATAAAGCTTGCCACTGCCAAAGGTGTTCCAAGGCGAGTGGTTGTATATTATCATGCACTAAAAAACAGCTTGATACCTCTTATCACGGTTATTGGTATCCAGTTTGGTCAATTAGTTGCTTTTACTATCGTAACAGAGACTATCTTTGCATGGCCGGGTACCGGAAAGCTTATCATAGATTCTATTCAAAACCTTGATAGACCAATTGTTGTAGCATACCTGTTGATAATATCATTCATATTTGTAGCTATTAATTTTATTGTTGATGTGCTCTATACCTTTGTAGATCCAAGAGTGAGGGTGTAATATGAAATTTTTTAAAAATGAGATGGTAGTAGAGTTTTTTGAAGACAAACTAGCAGTTGGTGGATTGGTTATATTTTTAATTTTATCTGTTTTTGCACTCTTTCCATCACTCTTTTCATATCAAAACCCTTATGATTTAACTCAACTATTTTTGGAAAATAGTTTTCAACCGCCAAATCATAACTTTTGGTTAGGAACGGATGAGCAGGGAAGAGATGTATTTTCAGCTATGATATATGGTTTGAGAATTTCACTCTATGTTGGTTTGGCAAGTACCATTTTATCTGTTATTATTGGTTATACTTTGGGTTTGATTTCTGGGTATTATGGTGGATGGATAGATACGATTATCATGAGAATCGCAGATATACAACTCTCTTTTCCTGCTATCTTGATAGCTCTTATCATCATGGCACTTTGGGGAGAGGGAATAGGAAAGATAGTTATAGCCATCACGATAGTAAACTGGGTGTATTATGCAAGGACGGCAAGAGGCGTTGTGCTTTCTGAAAAAGAGAAGGATTATGCCCAATCGGCAAAGGCACTAGGAATGAGCAATTTTGGTATAATATTTGGTGAAATTCTGCCAAATACTACCGCTCCTATCATCGTCATTGCAACAGTAAGAATTGCAAATGCTATCATACTAGAAGCCACACTTAGCTTCTTGGGATTAGGTGTTCCTATCACTCAGCCATCGCTAGGCTCTTTGATCGCGAATGGTTATCAAGTGCTTTTTAGTGGGTATTGGTGGGCTTCAGTGTATCCAGGTATTTTGTTGATGGTGCTTATCATATCTATCAACCTAATAGGAGACAGAATGAGAGATGTAATGAATCCGAGGTTAAAAAGATAATGGCACTATTGGAAGTTAAAAATTTAAAGACATATTTTTTCACTAGAAACGGTGTAGTAAAGTCGGTTGACGGCACAAGTTTTTCTATAGAAAAGGGTGAAATACTAGGGATTGTCGGTGAGAGTGGTGCAGGCAAGTCTATCACAGGATTTTCAATTTTGGGCTTGATAGATCCTCCCGGAGAGATTGTAGAGGGTGAGATAAATTTTGACGGAAGAGATTTGGTTAAACTCTCCCAAGAGGAGCTCCAAAAGATAAGAGGAGATGAAATCTCTATGATTTTTCAAGATCCTCAAACTTCACTAAATCCAGTTATCACCATAGGTGAGCAGTTGATGGAAGCGATACTCTATCACAAAAAAGGCGTATCAAAAAAAGATGCATACAATACTTGTGTTGAGATACTAAAAACTGTAGGATTACCGGCAGCCCAAAAGAGGATGAAAAGCTATCCTCATCAACTCTCAGGCGGTATGAAACAAAGAGTTGTAATCGCGATGGCACTTTTAAACAATCCAAAGCTTCTCATTGCAGATGAGCCTACAACGGCACTTGATGTGACTATTCAGGCACAGATACTATACTTGATGAAAAAACTCTCCAAAGAGTTTCACTCGGCACTGATCCTAATCACACACGATATAGCCGTAGTTTCACAACTTTGTGATAAGATAGCCGTTATGTATGCAGGCAGAATTGTAGAGTATGGCAAGAAAGAAGATGTTATCTTCAATCCTCTTCACCCCTATACAAAAGGCTTGATAGAGTGTCTGCCAAAGTTAAATGATGATAAAAAAAGACTCTATCAGATACCGGGTATCATGCCTTCGCTTTTAGGGCTTCCAAAAGGATGTTATTTTAAAGATAGGTGTGAATTTGCAGATGAGCAGTGTGATGTCTATCCACCTCAGCAAGAGATTGATAAAAGGATTGTATTTTGTCACAAAGTGAAGTAAAACTTTTAGAAGTAAAAGATGTAGAGAAAATTTTTAGTGTTAAAGTAGGTACTTTTGAAAAAAAAGATTTGCATGCACTAAATAGGGTAAATTTTAATATTTACAAAGGGAAAACTCTCTCTTTGGTTGGCGAAAGCGGTTGTGGTAAAACAACAGTAGGAAAGGTGATACTAGGACTGTATCAGGCAACCGACGGTAAAGTTATATTTAGAAATAAAGATATAGCAAAATTGGAGCCAAGTAAAAGAGGTGACATACAAAAAGATATACAGATGATTTTTCAAGATCCTTACTCTTCGCTAAATCCAAGAAAAAAGATAAAAACTATACTTGAGCAAC
>JALUMZ010000188.1 GCA_027055635.1 Campylobacteraceae bacterium | reverse complement strand
TTATCCCAGTTTCTAGCAAATGCTCTCAAATCTTTTGTGTGGATTTGAATATCAATATTATCAACACCTGTAGATCTTTTTATATCTTCAAGAACTCTTTTTATCTCCGTTAATGCCATTTTTTGGTTATTTTGTTCTAATGCTTTTTTTATAATAGGATTTTGTGAGATTAAAAGTGATAATGAAAGAGCATATCTTTTTTCTGTATCTAAATTCTCATTTAATATGTCTATGTTTTTAGAGATATAGTCATTTATCACTTCATCCTTGTATGTGCGGGAGTATAGATTGTAAGCTAGCAGTATTCCAAGCAAAACAGTTATAAATATAGCAATAAAAAGAATGTAAATTTTTTTCATGAGGGTATTATACCAAAGAGGTTCTAAGACCTCTTTGGTTGGAGGTCTATTTTATCTTGTGATCGCCCCTGATAATATCTATATCTAAACCAAGTGCTTTAAAGTTACTTCTAACTGAGTGTTTCTCTTTTAATACATTTGAGTTGTAGATACCCATCTCTTCTTTTGCTGGTAGTGCTTTTTGCAAATCAAAATCAGCTCTCTCTTGAGCGTTTACATAAAGAACAATATCAACGATTTGAGCATCACTCAAAGTTCCACCTTGACCTAATGGCATTTTTAGTTGCATCCATGTTGCACCTTTAGGAAGTTTACTCATACCGGCTCCTGTATTGTAAGACAACCATTCTCCTTTTGCGTTTTTACCCCAAAGTGGTGGAAATGTTCCCATGCCTGCACCATTTTTAGCATGACAAGATGCACATTTTTGCTCATATAGTTTTTTGCCATTTATGTAGTTAGCATGAGTAACTTTTTTAAATAGTGGTTTAAAATGCTTTATTCCTTTAGGCCAAATTGCAGCATTTGTTGGACCCCATGGACCTTTTCTATCCATCTTTACAGGCTTGCCTTCTGATAGCCAAGTTATATATGCCGCAATTGCAATAGATGCTTTAGAGTCTTGAGGCAATCTTTTTCCATTCATACTTCTCATAAAACAGTTATTTGATCTGTCTTGCAGAGTTTGAACTGATTTTTCTCTTTTTGACCAAGCTGGAAAAGCTGTACCGGTATCTAGCCAAGATGCAATACTTCCTGCAGTTCCAGGTTTTCCATCTTCACCTTTCAAGTGGCAATTTGCACAGTTTAGTTTATTGCCCACATAATCTTTTGTTAGAGGATGTGTATCAGTATGCAATGCTATATCCTCACCCAATTTAACCATTTTGCCCACTTCACCTTTTGGATAAGCCTTTGGTGCAGTTCCTGCAAAAATATAACTTGTTCCCACTATCCCAATAATCGCAACAACCAATAATTTCTTCATAATCTCTCCTTTTGAAATATCTTATTTTTGTATTATATTTTGTTTGTATAACTCAAAAATAACAAAAAATTGATATAATTAAAGAAATATTTTATATAAGGAGAAGTAAATGAAAGTTATTTGTCCACATTGCCAAGCTATAAACAATGTACCTAAAAAAGATGATTATAAAAAAGCAAACTGCGGTAAGTGTAAAAATTCACTCTTAGAAGCTAAACCGATAGAGTTGACAAGCTCAAACATAGATAGAATTTTAGAAAATTCTGATATACCCGTTATAGTTGATTTTTGGGCTCCGTGGTGTGGTCCTTGCAAGATGATGGCTCCGGTTTTTGCAGATGTGGCGATAGGATTTCCTCTAAAAGCACTTTTTGCTAAGGTAAATACTGAAAATGAACAATTTTTGGGAAGCAGATTTAAGATAAGAAGTATTCCGACATTGGTTGTCTTTAAAAATGGTAAAGAGATTGATAGAATATCTGGCGCCTTAGACCCTGTTTCACTAGAGAACTATGTTAGGAGATTTGTTTAGTTTATTGGTGGAGTAGTAAATATACACTACACACAAGTATGATACAATACAAAAGAATAATATTCTTATATCGCAACAAGCCTAAAAAAGGAGAAGTTATGTGTGTAATGCATGCCCCTATAAATAGAAAAACTATAAATGTATGGAATAAAAGTAAGACGAAAAAAGTTGTAAAACCCTTCAATGAAGAACTTTTGAAACCAGACCCAGATTTTATAGATGAGAGAAAACAAACATACAAGGAACCAGAAAAAAAAGGATTTTTTGCTAAATTGTTACAATAAGGTATAATTTTAAAAAAGTTAGGCTTTTATATTGAAAAGAGAAAATAATACTCTATTCCATATGTTTTTAGATTCATATGAAAAA
>JALUMZ010000187.1 GCA_027055635.1 Campylobacteraceae bacterium | reverse complement strand
TATTGTCAAAATTTTTATCTTTGAGTATGTATATTATGGCAAATCTTTTAGGTTTTGTATCTCTACATGTAGAGTAGTCAACAGCAGTTATATCTACTAAAAAATCATAATCATAAGTCTCTTTTAGAAATTTTATCGCCTCTTTTATATCTCTCAAATTAAATATATATCTATCTGTACTCTCTTTAGTAAAATCCACTTTTTTATCATAGGAGTTAAACATCCAATTTTCCTTTAAACTCCATTTTTGCTCTATGTTTTAGGTATTTGCTAGGTTTTGCCTGAAGTTTTTGTATCTGCATTAAGCCATCAAGGAATGCTTCGGGACGAGGAGGACAACCAGATATATAGACATCTACTGGTATTATCTCATCAACGCCTTGCAGGGTTGTATAGTTATCATAAAATCCTCCGCTACAAGCACATGCTCCAGCACTCATTACCCATTTTGGTTCTGTCATTTGGTCATAGATTCTCTTTAGTATTGGTGCTTGTTTATTGCTTATGGTTCCTGCTATTATCATCAAATCTGCTTGACGAGGAGAAAATCTGACAACTTCTGCTCCAAATCTTGATATATCAAATTTACTAGAAGCCACGCTCATAAACTCAATAGCACAACAAGCAGTTCCAAATATATATGGCCACATAGAGGATTCTCTAGCCCATGCAACTGCACTATCCAGCTTTGTAGTGATAACGCTATCTCCAAATATCGCCTCTTCGCCTGTTGTTATTGCCATGTTAGAGCCTTTGCTTTATAAACATAAATCAGCCCAGCCAACAGTAGCGCCATGAAAGTAAACATCTCCATCAAACCAAAAGACCCCAGTTCTCTAACATTTACTGCCCAAGGAAACATAAATATAATCTCAACATCAAACAGCACAAACAGAAGTGCTACTAAATAAAACTTAACACTAAATCTATGATCACTCCCACCTATGGATTTTGTGACACCGCTTTCGTAAGAGATATTTTTTTCTTTATGTTTTTTATTTCTAATTCCCAACTTGCTAGTTGCCAAAAATAGTATAGGGATGGCAGTAGCCAAGATAAAAATGATAGAAGATGCTAGAAAAATTTGTGATGACATAGCTATATTCCTATTATTAACTGACCTTACGGACTATATCACACCATCAGCAAACAAGAAAGAGGTATAGTGCGAGGCGAAAAGATTTTAGCATAGCCAAAGCTATGGTAAAAGCTTTCCAACGAAGCAATATGCCTCTTTCTTGTTTGCCCTACGGGTGAGCTTTAAGGCATATGATTACTTCGTTGGTTTCACTTTAACATAGCTTTAGCTATGCCAAAGCAAAACTGCCTCGTACTTATAAGCCTTAAAACTCACTGATGGTGTGATATAGTCCGTAAGGTCAGTTATTAGACTTCTTGTATGATAACCAAAGTAATTTGAAACAAAAGTAAAAAAATATGTGTAATTTTGTTACACTGTATTTTTTAAGTATTAAGAAGAGCCAATATTTTATTTTGATTTAATGTTCTAGGGTGTATGATTACTTATGTAGGAACATAAGTAAATATATGCCTATATAACTTTATGAGACCAGTGAGGAAAAATGATGTATAAGATACTAAACAATGACTTGATAAGAGAGTATGTTGACTCTACGCCGGAAATTAGAAATTTACTTCTAGGTAGTGATGACTCGATAGATAAGATAGAAGTTAGTGAAATCGGTGATGGCAATTTGAATTTTGTCTATATAATCAAGGGTTTAAAAAAGAGCATTATTCTAAAACAGGCAGTCCCTTTTCTAAGATGTGTAGGAGAAGAGTACCCTCTAAGTAGAGTTAGAATGACTTTTGAGATAGAGGCTCTAAAGACGGAAAAAGAGATTTGTCCAGATTTTGTGCCCCAGATTTATTATAGCTCACACGATATGTCGTTAGTTGTCATGCAAAATCTTGATTCTCATAAAATCCTAAGAGGCGAGATGATAAACAGAGAAGTTTTTCCACTTTTGAGTGAGCACATATCTACATTTTTAGCTGACACTCTTTTCTATACGAGTGATTTTTATCTCAGTAGTGCTCAAAAGAAAGAGGATGTTAAGAAGTTCATCAATATAGAGTTATGCAAGATAACCGAAGATTTTATATTTACCCACCCTTATGAAGAGAATGATACAAATGAGTATAACCCTGAGTTGGATATGAGTGTTGTTAAAAATTTTAGACAAAACAGAGATGTCAAAACTGCTGTTGCAAAGATGAGATACAAATTTATGAGTGAAGCTCAGGCACTTTTGCATGGGGATTTACATACGGGTAGCATAATGTTAAATAAAAAAGAGACTTATGTGATAGATCCTGAGTTTGCATTTTATGGACCTATTGGTTTTGATGTTGGTATCTATCTTGCAAATCTTGTTATGTCCTATTTTTCACTAAAAAAAGATGAAAATGAATATAGAGATTATGTCAGAGAAATGATAAAAGATACTTGGGATATGTTTGCTTCAAAGTTTAAAGCAAATATGATAGAACATGAAAAAAATACAAAATCCCTACAATGGGATTACCCACAGGGAATGGAGCATTTTGAGCACTTTGTGGATATTTTCATAGATGGTATATTTAGTGACAGTATCGGCTTTATGGCTTGTGAGATGTTTAGAAGAACGGTTGGTCTCGCAAAAGTGGCTGATGTTGCAGGAATCAAAGATCTCAAAAGAAGAGCGAAAATAGAAAAAAATATACTAGAGTGTGCATCAAAACTCATCACATCAAAATATGAAAATATAGATGAAATTATAAAAGAGATACAAGAGTATGACAGATAAACGCCCTATAATTAAAGCTATAAATATAAGCAAAAAGTTTGGCGCAACTAAAGCTCTGAGTGATGTTAGCTTTGACTTTTATGAGGGTGAGATTTTTTCGATTGTGGGTGCAAATGGTGCCGGAAAATCTACTTTTATAAAGATATTGTGTGGATATTATGGTGATTATGAGGGTGAGATTTTAATAGATGGAAAATTGATAAAGTTTGAATCTCCTAGAGATGCTTATGAGGCAGGTATTCAAGTTGTTCATCAAAGTATAGAGCAAGGTATCGTGCAAAATATGAGTGTTGCTGAAAATCTTGCCTTAGAGATGATCATCTCACCTGATGCCTCTTTTGTCTATGATAAGAAAAAGATAGTAAAAAGAGCAATAGAGATAGCCAAAAAGATGGATTTGGAGTATCTTGATATGGATAAAAATATACAAGATATTACTCAGAGTGAAAAACAGATGATAATCATAGCTAGAGCCTTGGCCACAAAACCAAAACTCTTGATTTTGGATGAGCCAACCTCCTCTATATCTGACAGGGAGGCTGCCAAGCTATTTGAAACACTCTATAAGCTCAGAGATGAGGGAGTCTCTATCTTGTATGTTTCCCACTATCTAGCAGAAGTGAAAAAAATCTCAAATCGAGTTGGTGTTATAAGAGATGGAAAGTATGGAGGTCTTTTGTACCAACCGCTTGAAATTTCACAAATAGTAAAAGCTATGGTTGGGGATTTAGAGAGTGCATTTAAACGCTCATATGATGAAAAGAGTGGTAAAAAGCTGATAATGGAGTTAAGAGATTTGGTGGTTGAGGGAAGCAAATACCCCTTGAATATCAAGATTTACTCTGGAGAGATTGTAGGTCTTATCGGTTTAATCGGTGCAGGAAAAACAGAGCTTGCAGAGACTCTCTTTGGTATAAGAAAACCAATTAGCGGTGAGATTTTAATAGAAGAGAAAAGTGCAAATTTCAAGGATATACACCAAGCGATAAAACATGGTATCCATATGGTTCCAGAGAATCGAGCAGTAAATGCGATAATCCCAGAAGAGTCGATAAAAAACAACATAACACTTCCATTTTTGGATTTTTTCTCCAAGTTTGGGGTGCTTGCGAAGAAAAATGAGATTAAAGCATCAAAAAGAATGATAAAAGATATGGGTATAAAGTGTGAAGGCTTTGATGCTTTGATTGAGTCGCTCTCCGGTGGAAATCAGCAAAAAGTCGTGGTTGCAAGATGGCTTCTGATGAAACACAATATCGTCATACTTGATGAACCTTTTCAAGGTGTTGATATAAAATCAAGAAGAGACATAAGTAAGTATCTGCAAGATACTACAAAAAAGAGTGCAGTGCTTATGATAAGCAGTGACATAGATGAGTTGATGGATGTAACTGATAGGATAATGGTCATGAACAGAGGCAGAATTCTCTCAAATGAAAAAACTTCTGAAGTTGACAGAGATAGACTTTTGAGTTTAATAACACAAGAATAAAGGATAATAGGTTGGAAAAATTTGTAGCATTTGCCATCAAATATGGTTTTTTGATAGTTATGGCAGGTTCATTTATAGGTTTTGGATTGATGGAGCCATCATTTTGGAGTTGGTCAAATATGTTCTCCATACTCTTGGGTATCACAATAGTTGGAATCTTGGCTTTAGGAGTGACTTTTACGCTGATAGTAGATGGTTTTGATCTATCGATAGGTTCAACTGCGGCAATTTGTGTGATGATATCATCTTATGTCATGGTGGTGCTTAATATGAACTATATGTACGCTATTTTACTCTCGATTTTACTTGGAGTTACTATTGGTCTTGTAAATGGCCTATTGATAGTAAAAGCAAAGATACCTGATCTCTTGGCAACTTTAGGAATGATGTTTTTAATTCAAGGTTTGCAATTGATTCCGTCTGCCGGTATGTCTATAGGTACAGGGATGATGTTGGCTGATGGAAGTGAAGCTGAGGGAGAGTTTGCTCAACAATTTCTATTTTTAGGGCAGGGCAGACTTTTTAATTTGATTCCGATTCCGGTTATTGTGTTTGTCATATTGGCAATAGTTATATATTTTGTTTTGCAATATACAAAATGGGGAAGAATTTTATATGCCATAGGAGGAAATGAAAAAGCGGTAAAATTAGCAGGTGTAAATGTAGAGAAATATAAAATTGCAGCTTATGTGCTCTCTGGTACTATATCATCAATAGCCGGTATATTGCTAGCTGCAAGGATAGGTCGAGGAGATGTTACAAGCGGAGGAGGGCTTTTGCTCGATGCCGTAGCTGCTGCTCTGATAGGCTATGCTGTGCTCGGGGTTAAAAAACCAAATGCCCTAGGAAGTGTTGTGGGAGTTATATTTATAGGTATGCTTCTAAATGGTTTGACTATGTTGTCTCTACCATACTATACGCAAGATTTCATCAAAGGCATAGTGCTCGTAGCCGCACTTATATTTACATTTGGATTGTCAAAGTCAGAAATTTAATAAAAAATTTAAAGGAGAAAACATGAAGTTGAAGTTTTTAGTAGTACTGTCTATGGTACTTGGTTTAATGTTTGGTGCAAACAGTGCACTAGCAAAAGGTTTAAAAGGGGCTCCTGCTCCATTTGATGGTTCAAAAAAAATACATGTAGCCCTAATCAGGCAGATGACAGAGGGTGAGTTTATGCAAACTTATCGAGCAGGTGCTCAGATACAAGCTAATTTACTCGGTATCAAACTTACTGTTTTTGGCAAAAGTATGGATAACCAAGCAGAAGCAAACTTTGTCTATCAAGCGATAAATATGAAGGTTGATGGGATTATCATAGATCATGGTTTGAGTGAAACTATGATGAAGCCGGCAGCTGATGCTATCAAAGCAGGAATTCCTGTTGTGGCATTTGATGTTGATTTGAAAAATCCAAAGATTCCACAAATCGCACAAGATGATGAGCTACTTGGTATGTTAGCACTTAAGCAAATGGTAAAAGATTTTAATGGTAAAGCAAATGTTGGATATGTAAGTATAGCAGGAATTTTGCCGTTAGATAAGAGAGACAGAAGTTGGAAAAAGATCAAAAAAGAGTATCCGGGAATCAAGCAGATAGTAAAAACAGGAACTCTAGAGTCTCCAATAGCTGCCAAAAATGCCGATCAAGTAAAAGCCGTATTGCTAGCACATCCTGAGATAAATGCATTTTTTGCTCCTTATGATGAGTTAGGAAAAGGTGTTGTTCAAGCTCTTAGAGAGGCAAGGAAACAAGATAAAGCAAAAGTATATACAGCTGATATCTCAACTCAAGATATAAGAGAGATGATAAGACCAGATAGCCCATGGGCTGCTACGGCTGCCACAAACCCTGCTTCTATAGGTGCAGTTTCAGTTAGAGCAATTGCATTGAAGATTGCCGGAGTTAAAATACCTCATAATCTATTGATTCCGCCTATGCTTTTTACTGCCAAAGAGTTAAGAGCTATGAAGATCAAAAATATGAAACAGTTAAGAAAAAAGTTTCCTAAGTTCAACAGTGTTGATTTGTTGAATTATCCATGGATTCCAGTTGATAAGAAAGGATTGTTTTAATAATGAGCAGTAGCGAAAAACTTTTGAGTTCTATCCCAAAAGCTCTCTATTTTGATGATGAAGATAGATTTTTTATACTTGATCAGACAAAACTTCCGACGGATGAGGTGATAGAGGAGCAAAAGAGTGTAGAACAGGTTTATGACTCTATTTATCAGCTCAAAGTAAGAGGAGCACCTGCGATAGGAATCGCTGGTGCTTATGGATTGGTGATAAGCTTGAAAAATTCTCTGGATTTAGATTTAGAGGATTTTTTACAATTGGTTTATAAAAATGCTGAGTATCTAAACAGTTCAAGACCGACAGCAGTCAATCTTAGCTGGGCGCTAAACAAGCTCTCTAAGATTGCAAGTGAGTATCCAAAAGATGGCACTACAAAAGAGCTCTATAAAATTTTAAGAGATGAAGCAGTGGCTATTCATAACGGTGATATAAAAACTTGTAGGCAGATTGGAGAGTTTGGATCTGAGTTGATAAAAGAGGGGAATGGAGTTTTAACTCTTTGCAATGCCGGAGCTTTGGCAACAGGAGGCATAGGAACTGCTTTGGCACCTATGTATGTCGCATGGAGCAAAGGTAAGCGCTTCAAGGCATATTCAAGTGAAACCAGACCGCTTTTGCAAGGTGCTAGGATCACATGCTGGGAGTTAAATAAATTTGGTGTCGATACTACTATGATAGCAGATAGTGTGTCATCTTATTTGATGAAATTAGGTAGAGTTGATATGATAGTAGTAGGAGCTGATCGAGTTGCAAATAACGGCGATACGGCAAACAAGATAGGAACATCATCACTAGCGATAAATGCAAAGTTTTATGGTGTGCCTTTATATATAGCTTGTCCATACTCTACCATAGATACAAACTCAAAAAGTGGAGCTGATATAGTAGTCGAGGAGAGAGGAAAAGAGGAGCTTATATATATAAAAGGGCAGCAAATTGCCCCAAAAGATATAAAAGTCTTTAATCCCGCTTTTGATGTTACCGACAGTTCACTAATAGCAGGTTTTATCACGGAAAAAGGTATAATTCGTCCACCATATAATTTTTCAAAATCATAATAACAAGGGGTTTAGATGAATTTATCACAATATTATATAGATAAAGAGTCCAAAACCCCTTTGTATTTGCAAGTAGAAGAGATTTTGAGTGAGTTGTTACTAAAAGAGCCTTATAGTCTAGGGGAAAAGCTTCCAAATGAGTTAGAGATTTCCCAAAAATTGGATGTCAGCAGAAATACAGTGCGAAAGGCTATGTATGGACTGATAAATAAAAATCTAATAACTAGGAAGAAGAACAGGGGAACTTTTAAAAATATAGATGACAGTCGCATAAAAACTACACTAAACAATTGGTATAGTTTTAATGAAGATATGAAAAAACAAAATAGAAACTTTAAACTTTTTGAGCATAAAGTCTCTATATGCAAACCCGAATCAAATGTATATGAGAAGCTCCATCTAAAACCTAACAGAAAGATCATAAGACTTTTGAGAGTCAAAGGCTATTTAGAGCCAGAACTCTATGTAGAGAGTTTTTTCCATCCTGATTTAAATCTCTGCTTGGAAGATTTCAAAGATGGAGATATACTTCAACTCTACCAGTTTTTGGAGGAAAAATTAAAGATAAAGATAGTTTTTTCACAAGAAGAGATTTCAGCATCAATGCCCTCAGACGAGATAGAAGCACATTTAGCGATAAATGATAAAGATACTCCAATCTTAATAAGAAAGATGTTGATACATGATGAGGATGGAGCAAAGATAGCCTATAGTAGAGGGTATTACCTTTCAAATAGGTTTGTGTTCAATTTAAATATAAGTAGGTAAATATGAGTGAACTTGGCATAAGAAAAGAGATAATAGCAACATGTTTAAAGATGGAAGAGTTGGGGATAAACCAAGGAACATCAGGCAATATAAGCCATAGATTTAAGGATGGAATTCTCATAACTCCTAGCGGTATATCTTATGATTTGCTAAAACCCAAAGATATAGTTTTTGTTCCATTTGGTTCAAAAGAGGACTATGTAGGCGAATATCCGCCATCAAGTGAGCTTGATTTTCATTTCGATATCTTAAGGGCAAAACCTGAGATAAATTGTGTTTTGCATAACCACTCTACTTATGCAACATCTATGGCGATATGCAGGATGGATATACCTTCCCACCACTATATGGTCGGAGTCGGCGGAGGAAAAAAGATACCATGTGCAGAATATGCAACTTTTGGAACAAGCGAACTTTCACAAAATATCATAAAAGCACTAGATGGTTACAATGCCTGTTTGCTTGCAAATCATGGTGTCGTCACAACCGCAATCACTCTCAAAAAAGCGCTAAATATCGCCATAGAAGTTGAAAATCTAGCAAAACAATATATAATGGCAAAACAGATAGGTGAGCCTGTTATCCTTGGCGATAAGGAGATGGATAAAATTTTAGAAAAATTCAAATCTTATGGTATGAAAAAGTAATCATATTTGCTATAATATCGATAAAAAAGGTGTATTGATGGAAAAGAAGTATGATATAAAAAAAGA
>JALUMZ010000186.1 GCA_027055635.1 Campylobacteraceae bacterium | reverse complement strand
GCTTAAGATTTTTATTCATAAAATGTTTTAATTTTAATACATCTGATTGAATATTATTTTTCACCAAATTTGACATAGTATCTTTTGAACTAACATAAAAACTATAAAATATCTCTATTTCACTTGCTACAAATACAAAAATAGCCAACAGCACAAATAGTTTTATAGATATCGTTTTCATTTGATTAGATACTTCACTTCATAACCCATTTTTTTTATATTAGCAAGAAGGCTTTTTGAGGGTTTATTTATCCATTTTATTTTTTGTAGAGCTTTTAAATACTCACTATAGCTTATGTTGTTTAAAAATGGGCTGACTATGCTATAAGATACTTTAGTATTCTTTTGTATCTCTTGTATAGATTTATCTATAATTTTCTTTAATTTTTTTAGTCTTTTACTCTCTTGTTTACGAAAGTTTATTGTCCCACATAGTGAATCAATAACGATTATACTATTCAACCCTTTTGTAGAAGCTATTTCTTTAAATCCACTCTTTTCTAATTTTACATTATACGGGCTATATGTAACAATAATTATGGCATTGTTTTTCATATTTTTAATATCTTGCATTTGAGCTTGATCTTTATTTAAAAATACTATTTTTTTCTCATCTATAGAATTAGCTTTTATAAAATCTCTTAAAATATCTGAATTTATAGAGTCAATCTCTAAATATGCAAATATTTTATCTGCATCTTTCAATGCTGTTATATTCAAATTTGAGAGAATCATATCTCCACCATAAGATCTATCTATCAACACAAGGGGTACTATATCATTTTGACTTCTTTTGATAGAGTAATATTCATACTGTGTAGTCGTAACCATATCTGCTTTGCCTACACTATAAACATCTATGGCTTCAGCTAAAGATACATTTACAATAAGCTTGATATTCAAATTCTTTAAGTAGCCTTTTTCTTTAGCATAAAACAAAGGAGCATAGCCAACCCATGAATTTGTAGATATCTTTAATTCCTTTTCTTGCACAGCATTAAAACAACCGCTGAAAAGAAAAATTATAGAGATAATAAGAAAAATTTGTTTCATTTTTTAACCTTAATGAGCAAAATTTATTATGGTGGCAGGGATTTAAATACTAAAACCACTTATATTATACACTAAAAACAAAAAAGTAAATATTAACTAGGGATAAATTAAAATTAAATTTTTATCCTAATATACCATTCCATGCAACTATACTCAAGAATGAAACTAAGATTCCAAGCGCTAATGTATTTATAGCTAGGGTTTTATTTAGACCACCCTTTATAGCATAGACTGTTGCCATCGTCATAGGAGGCATCGCAACTTCTAGAAAAGTAACTTTTGCCCAAATTTGTGACATATCGAAAAATATATGCATGATACCAAGTAAAATCAACGGCACTAGAAACATCTTTATAAACAGAGCTATCACACTCTCTTTAAACTGTTTGATTAAAGCTTTAAGCTCCAACTTCATACCGACTATAATAGTCACAAGTGGTATCAAAGTGGCTTGAAGTTTGTCTAGTATCCCCTCCATGTAAGATGGAAAATGTGAGCCATGAAAATATATGGCTATAATTATGGCGATGAGTGGGGGTGATAAAAATATCTGTTTTAAAATATCTTTTTTAAAATCCTCTTTTTTACCGCCTCCCCATGATATTATCGCTACTCCAAAAGTAAGTAGTGCTACAAATGAGCCGAGCTGATCATAGACTAGCGCATAAACCACTTCTTTCATCGAGTAGAGCGACTCTATATAGGAAAAACCGACAAAAGAGGTGTTTCCAAAGATAGAGACTACCATAAATGTAGCCAAATCTCTTTTTGAAAGTTTCAGTATTTTGCCTATTAGTAGTGAAATCAAAAATGCACTAAACATAGCTGTATAGCTTACTATAATGACCTTAAAAATCACATCATTAAACTCTAAAGCTCTTATCTTTGAGAGTGCAAGCGCAGGGAGTGAAAAATAGATGACAAATTCAGTAAGTTCTCGTGATATATCTTCTTTGAAGAGCTTAAAAAGATAGCCAATAAGCACAAATAAAAACACAGGAGCGATTTGCTCTATCACGACCAGATCCCAAAATAACTCTTGATTTCCAAAGCTTCTTTAACCATACTTAAAAATTCATCTCTTCTTATCTCTACTGCTCCCATAGACTTTAGGTGCTCTGTTGGAATCTGACAATCTATAAAATCTCCACCTATTTTGTCAATCTTTTGACAAAGTGCATTAAGGGCAACTTTTGAAGCATCTGTTT
>JALUMZ010000185.1 GCA_027055635.1 Campylobacteraceae bacterium | reverse complement strand
TCTTGATTTTTTAAACAAAAACTCTCCTTAACTTACTATAAATAAAACAAATAGTATAATAGCACATCTAAAAAAGTAATACAAGGAAACAATATGGGAAGAGCTTTTGAGTATAGAAAAGCAGCAAAAATGAAAAGATGGGGAAATATGTCAAGAGTATTTCCAAGACTTGGGCGAGTGATAACAATGGCAGCCAAAGAAGGAGGATGCGATCCTGAAAGCAATGCCAAGCTAAGAACAGCCATACTCAATGCAAAAGCTGAAAATATGCCAAAAGACAATATTGAAGCAGCCATTAAAAGAGCCAATAGTAAAGATCTAGCGGCACTTAGTGAGATAACCTATGAAGCCAAAGGACCACATGGTTCACTATTTTTCATAGAGTGTGCAACAGATAATCCAACAAGAACTGTTGCAAAAGTAAAATTTAACCTTAAAAAAAGCAATGCCGAGATGTTAAATAACGGCTCTTTGGATTTCATGTTCTCTAGGAAAGCAGTTTTTGAATTTGACAAAACAGAAGATATGGATTTAGATGAGATAGAGCTAGAGCTTATAGATGCAGGACTTGAAGAGATAGAAGAAGAAGATGGCTTGGTTTTAGCTCATGGAGACTATAAGGATTTTGGTAATCTCTCACATGCTTTTGAAAAATTAGGAATTGAGCTAAAAAAAGCTACGCTTGAGAGAATAGCAAATACTCCCGTTAAATTCACAGATGAACAACTCCAAGATATACAAAGAGTAGTGGAAAAAGTAGAAGATGATGATGATGTACAAGCAGTATATACAAATATAGGCTAGGCATTATATGAAAAGTATGATATAATTGATACAATTATCAGCAGGAGTACTAAATGCCAAGTTTTTTATTCAAAACTTTTCTTTTTTTATTGCCAATTTTTGTTTCTTTTTTTATCTTTAGCGGTTGTGCCAAAACACAGGAGCAAAAAGAGTTAAAATCAACAGATAACAATGTAAGTATCCGAATAGAAGGTGCTGTATATCCTCTTGAAAAACAAGATATCATATCTGCTGTCTCTGGCTATGTCAAAGATGTATATGTAAAAAATGGCGATAAAGTCAAAGATGGTGATATTATATACTCCCTAGATAAAGAGTTAATCAATTTAGACATTGAAAACAAAAAAATGGAAATCTCTTCACTTGAGCAGATAAAAGAGCATGCTCTTAAAAAAACTACTGTTGACGGAAGTGTTCCTGCTATAAATCTAGCGGCAATCGAACTTAGAAAAATAGCATTTTTAAGATCAAAAGGTTATCTGAATAAATTTGAAGAGAATACCTACAAAAAAAACTATATCAATGCTCTCTTCAGCAACAATCAAAATAACAATACAGATAATTTTGAAAAAATAAAAAACTTAAACAAACAGATAATGAGTAGCAAAATAGATTTGAAAAAACTAGAGTATAAATTAAAGCATGCCGATGCATATGCAAGAATAGATGGGTTTATATCTGGCTTACATCTAAGCAAAAGAGAGTCTATCGGAACAAATAGAAAAGTCTGTTCAGTAGTTAATTTAGATAAAGTTTTAATAAAAGCCGGCTTCTCTACAGGTTTATTGCCTTTTATATATAAAGGAGAAAATGTAGATATAAACTTTGTAACTACTCCTCCTTATAGCACAAGTGCTATTATATCACAGGTTAATCCTATAGTAAATGCTGCTTTTGGAAGAATGACCATAGAAGCGATAGTACCCAATAAAAGCTATTTATTGCAGGAGGGAACTAGAGCTTTAGTAACAATTCCTCTATCTAAAAAAGGTCAAGATAGAGTCAAGAAATATTTCTTAAATAATAATCGAGATACCACTCTTGAGGTAAAATCTAAAATCTAATTTTGATTATAGATAAAAACTCGCCCCAATGGTAGATTTTTTTTACTAAATGAGTCTTTCTTGTAATCTAGTTTTATCACGATTGTATTATTTTTGCTCTGCAACCATATATCATTATAAGCATCGTAAATTTTTCTATTTTTTGGTATAAAATTTGATGTCAATTTAAGAAATAGACTTTTTCTATTGGCATTGCTTGCTAGTACAAAACCGTTGTGGTAAAATCTAACATAGCTCTCTTTTAATGCATCTAATTTTATATAATTATCACCCAGAGCTTTACCTAAATCATAAAAATATATATCATCTCTCTCTAATTTTCTATCAGTTGACAACTCAGCATATACTATGTTATTAGTTAATTTTCCCATAGCATAGCTAAAATATATAGCATTTTTTTTTTTTTTTT
>JALUMZ010000184.1 GCA_027055635.1 Campylobacteraceae bacterium | reverse complement strand
AAGGTCTCAAAAAGGGACGAAGAAACGATGATGAAGTGACTCTTTTTGATTCTGTCGGTTTTGCGATTGAGGATTTTTCGGTGCTAAAATTAGTCTATAAGTTGGCTCAAGAATACGATATAGGAAAAGAGTTGGATTTGATTCCATCTATGAATGATCCAAAAGATCTTTTCACCTCTTTTGGAGATTAACAAACGGTGTCAAATACAAAAATCAGACTCATAGAAGTTCCCTCAGATATTGCAGGGGCAAAAAGCGGTGCTAGTATGGGGATAAATGCTCTGAAACTCTCTAGTATGTATGACGGTTCCAAGTATTTTGAGGAGTTTCCATCTATTGTTATTGAAGATGAAAACAGAGCGATATATAACGGAACCAAATACAGGTGTGCCAAGTATATAGATAAAGTAAGCTTAGTCATCCAAAGAGTGGCAAATGAAGTAAAGAAGATTAAAGATGAGGATCTTTTCCCTATCATCATGGCAGGTGATCACTCTACATGTGCAGGCACTATGGCAGGACTCAAGATGGCTTATCCAAATGATCGCATAGGAGTAGTATATATAGATGCACATGCAGATTTTCATACACCTTTTACTTCACCATCCGGTAATATTCATGGTATGCCTCTAGCGATTGCTACCGGAATAGATAATGATGAGATGAAAATCAACAATCCGGACAAGGAAGAGCTTAAATATTGGGATAAACTAAAGAATTTGGCTAACGGCAAAAGGATGATAGACCCTAGCGACATAGTCTTTTGCTCTTTGAGAGATTATGAAGAGGCTGAAGATTTTATACTAAACAGATACAAAATCAAAAATTATACAACCAAAGATATAACATATCTTGGAATAAAAAGTGTTGTAGAAGATATTTTTGAAAAACTATCACACTGTGACCATATATATGTTTCATTTGATGTCGATAGTATAGACCCGCTCTATATCCCCGGAACCGGTACACCATCACACGGAGGACTGAGTTTTGAGCAAGCGCTGGAGCTAAACATGGAACTCATAAAAAACTCAAAAGTATGCTGCTGGGAGAGTGCGGAGATAAACCCAATACTAGATAAACAAAATATATCAGGTAAATACTCTTTTGAAATCCTAGATTCCATCACAAAGAGTTTGATAGAAAATTACTAAAAAACGGTATAATATCACTATCAAAGGATTTTTATATGGTTTTAATGATAGATAATTATGACAGTTTTACTTACAATATAGTTCAGTATTGCCTAGAATTGGGGGCAGATTTACAAGTGATAAGAAATGATGAATTAAGTATAGATGAGATTGAGGCGCTAAATCCGGAAAAAATCATCATCTCTCCCGGACCTGCAACTCCGAATGAAGCAGGTATCAGCCTTGAAGTTATAGAGCACTTTCAAGATAGAGTGCCGATTTTAGGTATCTGTTTGGGTCATCAAGCCATAGCTCAGGTTTTTGGTGGAAAAGTTGTGCAGGCTAAAAATATGATGCATGGCAAAACTTCAACTATTCATAAAAGTAAAGATACTTGTATATTTGACGGTTTACCTCAAGAGTTCACCATGACAAGGTATCACTCTTTGGTAGTGGAAAATAAAAATTTACCATCAGTAGTTCTTCCAACATCATTTAGTACAGACGACAAAGAGATAATGTCTCTTGAGATAAAAGATAAAAATATCTATGGTGTACAGTTTCATCCTGAGTCGATTTTGAGTGAATACGGATATGAAATTTTGGATAATTTTTTAAAATTATGAAAAAAGAGAATATTCAGTTAACACTTATTTTACTTATTAGCTCTATATTTTTGGTATTTGAAACGAATTCTATCTCTATTTCTGCAAATGAAGCCCAAATATTTTTCTACGGCAACTCTATAGTTCACTATATTTCACATATCTTTATGGGGATATTGGGACAAAATGATTTGGCTTTAAGGTTGCCATTTATTATTTTTCATATTTTTTCTCTGTTCCTGATATATAAGATTTCTAAACTTTTTCTAAAAAGAAGAACAGATAGGATTTTGTCAGTTATTATATTTGCACTGTTGCCGGGTATAAATTCTGCTGCACTTTTGGTAAATTCCGCTTCAATAGTTATATTTTTAACACTACTGTTTGTTTATCTTTATATATCTAACTATAAGCTTCTTTCCTATTTTATACTTACGATTTCCTTGTTTGTAGATAATTCATTTTCAATTCTATATCTCTCTCTTATATTTTTAAAAATAAAAAAAAAAGACAATAGACTGTTGATATTTTCTGTTATATTG
>JALUMZ010000183.1 GCA_027055635.1 Campylobacteraceae bacterium | reverse complement strand
TAGTGATATTATACTATAATACAATAATAAATAGTAAACAGGGCACTACAGAGCAAGTTGAAATTTAATTGTACCTATTTTAGGCACTTTTATATCTTTTTATTTAATTTTGTAGTGCTTTTTGACGAAGTCGGGTGAAGTTGAAGCTGTTTTTATAAACCGCAAAGTTCAATCCAAAGACACAATTCTAAAAGATGGCGATAGGATAGCTCTTTTACCACCAGGTACTCCGGGTTCATATAGACTAATCTTAGGCATCAAAAAAGTAGAACAATAAAATAATAAAAAGAGGAGAGGGTTCTTTATCCCCCTCCAACCTTTGGAAATATAGCAAGAATTTGTCCATCATCTAGGATAAAATCTTCTTGCACATGTCTTCCGTTTACCATCAAAACTCCTATTGGATATTTCTCTAAATTCAGCTCAATATCAACAAGTACATCTTTAATAGTTGAGTTTTTTGGGTAACTCCTTTTTTCTATTTTAAATCTACCTTCTCTATATTGAGCAAAGAGTTTGATGGTTATATCTATTTTTGTCATTTAAAAATTCCAGAACTCGTCTATCTCTTCATTTGTGAAATCCCAAATTGCACCTGTTGGTGGAAGTGCTTCGTACTTCATAAATTCAGGAATTCTATCATCTGCTTTGCCAAGTCCAGCTTTTAGATTAAATTCATGCTCAATTTTTAGTATATTTTTACCAAGATTTGTTACATCATCAGCTGTAAGGTTTGCACCAAATCTAGCATTTATCATATCTATCAAAGCAGGCAAGCATTTTGGATCATCAAGTGCAGGAAATGCTACAAAAATACACATACCTGTACTATCGACTGCCGCAGATGCAATCTGAAGATTTCTTGATAACTCGACCTGACCCTCTTTCTTGAGTGGATCTATATAGCCACCACTATTCAATATGTTTGTAGCAACAGCGTATCCTGCAGTATGATCTGCACCCATAGGTGTTGTTACATAAGTAATTCCTTGCCCTTTAACGGCTCTTGGTTCATAAGCCGGGATTGATTGGTTTTTAACAACAGGAACTCTCACTAAACCATAAAGTTTTCCAAGATTACCGGCTCCTGCGCCTATTATTCTACCGATAGGAGTACCGTTTGCTACATCATTTGCAAGTATCTCATAAGCCTTAACACCATCGCCAAATTCAATGAGTCCAGCATCAACTGCTACACCAAAAGTAACTCCAGTTTCTATGGCATCTACACCTAAATCATCCATGAGAGCATCTATTTTTGCTATCTGATCCAAATCTTTTATACCAAAGTTAGCACCAAATGCCCAGATCATCTCATATTCAAATCCAGAAGCTAAATAATTTCCCTCTTTGTCATTATATGTTTGTGAACACTGTATGACACAACCTGCATGACATCCGTGAGTCGTACTACCACCTCTTTCTTTGATATTCTCAGCCATAGTTTCGCCACATATATCTTCGGCATTTTCAGAATTACCGGTTCTAAAGTTGTGAGAAGGTAGGGCACCTGCTTCGTTGATGATATTTACTAGAACATTTGTTCCAAATGCCGGTAAACCTTCGCCGCTTATTGGATTTTCTTGCAGTGCTTTTGTAAATATCTTGCTTGCTTCTTTAAATTTCTCTGGATCTGCTATATGAGTTTCCTTAAAGTTTTCAGCATCTACTGTGATACATTTTATCTTCTTAGAACCCATAACAGCTCCTAGACCACCACGACCATGGCTTCTAAACTTGCCTTTTGGATCTTTTACCGAGATATTTGATATAAGCATTTTTTGCTCACCGGGTCGTCCGATACTCATAACAGCTACTTTTTTACTATATTTTTCCATCATAGCATCAAGAACAGCAAAGTTATCTTTACCTACTAGCTCAGGTACAGCTTCTATCTCTACTTTCTCTTTAGTTACATGTATATGATAAAAAGTAGAATCATCTTCAGGAATACCCTCTATAATAAGAGCTTTAACTCCAAGTTTTGCCATGATACCAGCACTTGTACCACCAACATTACTCTCCTTAATACCTCCTGTCAAAGGACTTTTTGCACCAAGAGATGTTCTTCCACTATTTGCTGCACTTGTTCCAGAAAGTAAGCCTGGGGCAAAAACCATTTTATTATTTGGTCCAAGAGGATGACACTCAGGGTCAACTTCAGCGGCTACAACAGTAGAGGTCAATCCACGACCTCCAAGCCCTAACCACTCCTGCGGCACATCTTCTATCTTATAGGTAAGATTGGACATATCTACTCTGTAAATTTTGTCTGACATATATACTCCTTATGTTAATT
>JALUMZ010000182.1 GCA_027055635.1 Campylobacteraceae bacterium | reverse complement strand
TTATAAAATTAAAAAAAAACTAGGAGATTTTATGCTAAAAGATTTTACAAAAATAGAGACTTTTTTAACAGTTGTTAGAGAAAAAAGCTTTTCAAAAGCTTCAAAAAAACTAGGTATTAGTCAGCCGGCTGTTACCCAACAGATAAAACTTTTAGAAGATTATATTGAAGATAAGATAGTAGATAGAAAGAAAAACGGTATAAGACTCACAAAAACAGGGGAGGAGTTGCATAAGATAGCTCTCAAGCTTGATAAATGTATAAACAACTCTGAAAAAGAGATGTTAAAACTCATAAACAAAGATATAGTTTTTATTCTTGGTGCCTCTTTTATGGTAGGAAATTATATTCTTCCTGCATTTTTAAATAAGATAAAAGAGGAGATAAAAAATGATGTTATGCTTCAGATTGATGACTCAAACAAAATCACAGAAGAGTTAATAGATAGAAAAGTTGATTTTGCTATCTTAGAACATCCTGTTTTTAGAGATGATATTATCTTTAGAGAGTGGCTAGAAGATGAACTGTTTTTAGTCAGCAAATCTCCTCTGCCAAGATACATAAAACCTGAAGAACTTTATAACTATCACTGGATTTGCAGAGAAGAGAGTTCTCATACAAGAAAAATAGTACAAGAGGCATTTGATTCTATGGGTATTGATTGCAAATCTTTTGATTTAAGAAGTACAGTTTCAAGCTCAACTGCCGTAAAACAGATGATTTTAAAAACCCCTAGTGAAGATATTCCAACAGTCTCCATAATCTCAAGACACATCATAAAAGATGAGCTCGAAAACGGTCAACTATATTATGCACGAATCAAGGGATTTAAACTTTCTCGCACTCTGTATATTGCATACCTCAAAGAGAAAAAACACGATGCTGTCATAGATACAATTATATCATTTTTGATGAATAAAAGACGACTGTAAATAGTAAATACCTATTTACTATTTTTTTAGTAGTTTTTGATTTTCCGGGTTTGAAAGCAAGGCTTCCATTGATTTTTTTATGCCTTTTTTCTGTTTTTTGAGTGTTTTTTTGCCTGCCACTTGTATTGCTAGATTTATAAATATTGGTGTATCTTCTACCAGTATTTGCAATATGCTCATCAATGGAACAGTAACAAGTGAGCCATAATTATCAGCTCCAAACCCAGCTTCAAAACTCAAAAAATCTTCATTTATTAAGGCGCTCTCATGCGTATATCCAGCTACTACAAACATGGTAATCTGCTTAAATGTATCTGTTATTTCTACTGGAAGTTCTGGTTGAAAATTGACATCTGATACATTCGTTAGAATAGAAAAATTTATATTTTCAACCAATAAATACTCAATTATATCTTGTATATGATCTTCCATCATATTACAAAATTTTTCATTACTAAGTGTAGAAGTTAACACAAGATACCCCTTTGCTTAAAAATTAAAGAGCATTATAACAAATTTTATTAATTTTAACTAACTAATCAATTTTTCCAATACGGCCATCCTCACGGCTACTCCATTTTTCACCTGCTCTAGCACTTTGCATCTTGGATCTTCCATCATCACATCATCTATATCTACATTTCTATGGACGGGTCCCGGATGCAAGAGAAGTATATCCCGTTCTCCCATCAACTCAAGTGTGATACAAAAATCTTCTGCATAATCTTTCAATGAAGCATAAATTTGATTTGCATGCCTTTCTGTTTGAGTTCTTAGGCTCATGATGATATCTACATCGTCTATGATCTCTTTAATACTGTGAGAAGTTCTAAGATCTGTTTTTGGTAAAAAGTGAGGTGGAGCTACCAATATCACTTCTAAACCTGCCCTGCTTAAAAGCTCTATATTGCTATTTGCAACACGAGAATTTTTTATATCACCGATTATTGCTATTTTTTTACCTTTTATATCGCCTTTAAAATGCTGTTTAACTGTAAAAAGATCTAACAGTGCCTGCGTGGGGTGAGCATGTGATCCATCTCCTCCATTTATCAAAGGACATTTTACATGTTTTGATAAGATATGTGGTACTCCGGCTCTTTTATGTCGCACAACGATGGCATCAGGTCCCATAGCATCAAGGTTTGCTGCTGTATCAAGAAGTGTTTCACCCTTACTTGATGAACTGTGCGAAACATCAAGACTCACTACATTTGCCCCTAATCTTTTTGCCGCTATCTCAAAGCTGCTTCTTGTCCTAGTGGAATTTTCAAAAAAGATAGTGATAATCATACGACCTTTTAGTATATCTCTTTGTTGATTATCTAAAAAAATCTCTGCTCGCTCATATAATTTATCTATCTCCAAAAG
>JALUMZ010000181.1 GCA_027055635.1 Campylobacteraceae bacterium | reverse complement strand
GGCAAATACTATTCGGGCATATAGAAAAAATCTTGGACTTCATTGTAAACTCATAGAGTATGGACCAAAATATAGCTTTGTGATGGTAGAAAAAGAGATGCTTTACAAAAGAGGCATCAAAGAATCCGCTAAACTTATAGCAAAAGATGCCATTATGTGGGAGCAATCAGCTTGTTCGTCTCCTCATACCATTTATGTCGAGGGTGAAGATACGGCAAAAGAGCTTTTAATAGAGATAGGCAAAGCTTATGACGAGTGGGCAAAAGAAATCCCTCAGGGTGAAGTTTACGAAGATGAAGCAGTTGAGATTACAAAAGTAAGAGAATTAGCAAGGGTAAATAAAGCTTTAGGTGATGGAGACTACTATTTTAGCGAAGCAAATCTTAGCACTATTGTTTACCAAAGCAGTACAGAATTTCAAGTCTCTTGTCATAATAGAACGCTATTTTTAAAGGTAGTTAACGATTTAGATGAAGTCATAGATATAGTTTCTCCTATGGGTGATTATATACAAAGTGTTGCGATTTTAGCAGGTGATAAAAAAACCAAAGAGCTATCTTTGAAACTTGCCTCTTTCGGAGCAGATAGATTTGTAGAAATCGGACGAATGTCAGCAAGAAAACATGGAACTCCTCACGATGGCACAAAAGGACTTAGTGAGCTTTTAAGATGGGTTTCATTGAGCAGAAATGATATAGAAGTAGATTGGCAAATTGGAGCTTTGTGGGAGAAGTACGATAAAAGAGCTGATGGATTTGACTACCTGCCAAATAGTGCTAGAGATACTCTAACATTTAATAGACTAAAGCGTATCGTAGATATTGTAAAAGATAAATCACCACTACTTAAAGAGAGGTTTAGGGGCATTGAATTTGATGATTTTGATAGCTTTAGAAAACTACCATTTTTAAGTGGGGATGATTATAAAAAGTATCTTCCACCAGCAGGAGATGGCATCTTAACTGAAGATGTAAGTAAAAGTGGCTTTGTCTTTTCAAGTGGAGGCACAACAGGAAAGCCAAAAAGCGTATATAGGACAACAAAAGAGCAATATTTTAATGCAGTAAGACTTGGAAAAGGTTTGGCTCTATCTGTTTTTGATGAAAATGATACTGTAGCTAACCTACTCTTTGCAGGCAATATGTGGGCATCTTTTATCTCATTTACTCAAGCACTAGAACATACAGGTTGCACAATCTTGCCAATAGCAGGAAACCACTCCATGGAAGAGATAGTAAATAACCTTATGATATACAAAGCCAATGCAATCATAACGATACCTTCTGTACTCCTCTCGGTCGCAGAATATGTTCAAACTAACAACATAAATCTTACTATCAAAAAAGTATCGACTGGTGGAGAGCATCTTTTTAAAGAGGCAAAAGAGTA
The DNA here is from genome assembly GCA_027055635.1 of Campylobacteraceae bacterium. Lineage (GTDB taxonomy): Bacteria > Campylobacterota > Campylobacteria > Campylobacterales > Sulfurospirillaceae > JAADIZ01. The sequence continues at coordinate 915 of JALUMZ010000181.1, read as the reverse complement.
TCTTAGCAAAACTTTAGGGGTTGAAAAGTTTGCTTCTACTGGATACACAACAAATGATACAGGTGCCATAGGCTATCAGTGTGAGTATATGAGTGGAGTAGAACACCATGTTCATGAGGATTTACACTTCGTTGAGATACTAGATATTGATACAAATAAACCAGTTGAAGTGGGTAAGATTGGTAAAATAGTTGTTACAAATCTTCAACGAACACTCATGCCAACTGTTCGTTATGAGGTTGGAGATGTTGGAAGATGGGTAGAAAAAGAGTGCAAATGTGGCAGAAAAACTAGGATTTTTGAACTACTTGGAAGAAGTGATGACATAGTCATAATTGGTGGTGGAAACATAACTCCTGATGTTATATCAACTGCAATTTATCCGTTTGACTCACTTAGCTCTCATTTTCAAATGTGTATTAAACTAGATGAGCATAAAGATGAGCTAACGGTTTTAGTAGAGGCAAAGGAGGAGAGTTTTGAGGATATATCAAATGATGTTAAAAATGCTATACTTAGTCTCTCAAAAGAGTTAAAAATTATGAGTAAAGAGGGGCTTATAAGTGAAGTGAAAGTAAGGATACTCAAACCTAATACAATCAAAAGAAACTCAAAAACCGGTAAAATAAAACTTATAGTAGATGAAAGGAGAGTTTAGTGATAGAGATAATCAAAAATGAACAATTAGTCATAAAGATAAAAGAGAGATTAGATGCAACAAATTCTGCCCAAGCTATGGAAGTTATATCTAAAGCTTTAGAAGGGCTGACAACAGATATAAAACTTGATGTTAGCGAGTTAGAGTACATAAGTAGCGCAGGACTTCAAGTCATATTAAAGTGTGCAAAAGGCTCAAAATCAGCGGGTAAAGAGATATATCTTTTTGGGGCAAAAGATGGCGTTTTAGAGATTTTT
>JALUMZ010000180.1 GCA_027055635.1 Campylobacteraceae bacterium | reverse complement strand
ATAATGCATGTTCCGGAAGAAGGTTTAATTCTTTTCTCTTCATATCTCTCTTAATCCCGTTCCTATTGTTTCGGTTAAAAAGTTTAAATTTTCCAATAATTCGCTATCCACATTTATAAAAAGATATTTCAAAAGATTAATCTTTTCCGATTTGATTATAAAAAGTTGCGACAAAAATTTTTCAATACCTTTTATTTTCAATAAAGAGCCTGTTAAAACAAGTTTTGTAATTGCCTTGTTCCTAAATTGATTATTGTAAAAATCTATGGTTCTCTGCAATTCAATGGTTAATTTGTCAAGTGATTCCGAAACAGGTAATTCTTGAAAAATTTCTTTATTTTCAGTAAGTTTTTTTACAATTACATCTTCTCCCTCACCTGTTGATTCAATTAAATAATTTATAATATTATCATACCCGAAATTTAACTCTCTGAATGCAAAAAGAATATCACCTTGTACAATAAGAAAAACGGTTTTATCTTTTCTCATATGTATATTCATTGCAATATCGTCGGATAAAAATAATCCCATTCCTCTCTTTAATGCTATAATGTCGGTTTCAAGAGATAAGAGCTTGAAGTTATGTTTTTTAAAAACTTTTAAAACTTGATCTAATGTCAATATTCTTTGGGTTTTTAGAGCTTTTAACTCTTCTACCGTAACAGTTCCATTCTCTATCGTTTTAAATGGATCATCTTTTAAGAACCAAGAACCAAAGTCCAGCTTTAGGAGCTGTTTATATGTATAATCCCTAACTCTATAAGGCTTCTTAAACTCTTTGAATTCTTTTACATTGCTAGTTCGCTCAAGTGTATTATCGTGTATGATAACAGGAACTCCATCTTTACTAAATGCAACATCCAACTCTATAAAATCACTATTTTTCATAGCTTCTTTAAAAGCTGACATAGTATTTTCCGGCCTAATAGACCTAGCTCCCCTGTGTGCAACTATAAGCTTTTTATTTTTATCAAAATTTTCCCAAAATCCCATATCTGTCTCCAAAAAATAATTTTAAAAATATATCATATATATACTTTAATTTTATTTTGTGTTGAAGATTAATTTTTACGGTGCTATAATGCTCGTTTTCACGATAAAAGGAGTTCTCTTGGAATCTATTAATTTAAACCACCTTTTTCCCACTAAAACATCAAATTTTGCCAAAGATGAAATTTTTGATGTGGCAGTTGTTGGTGCCGGTGTTGTAGGGTGTGCCGTATTCAAAGAGTTTTGTGAACAGGGTGCAAAAACAGTCCTTGTTGAGAAAGCTAATGATATACTTGATGGTGCGAGCAAAGGCAATAGCGCCATACTGCATACAGGTTTTGATGCTCCACCAGATACACTAGAGCATAAATGTGTGCAAAGAGGATATGAGGAGTACATGAAGATAAAAGATGACTACAACCTCCCTTTCTTAAATACAAAAGCTTTGGTAGTTGCATGGAATGATGAGCAACTAGGCAAACTAGATGCAATACTACAAAAAGGCTTGGGAAATGGAGTAAAAGAGCTAGACTTACTAACTCATGAACAGATTATGAGAAAAGAACCAAATCTTTCACTTGATGCAAAAGGGGCTATTTTGGTTCATGGAGAGTCTCTTATAGACCCATGGAGCGCACCTTTGGCATATGTAAAAAAAGGTATAAACTGTGGTGGCAAAATCGCATTTTCTCACGAAGTGAAAGATGGACACCACAATGGCAAATACTGGGAGTTACAAACATCACAAAAACCGATAAATGCAAAAGTCATAATCAATGCAGCAGGACTCTACGGTGATATAGTCGATAAGATAAAAGGCACACAAGACTTTAAAATAATCCCAAGAAAAGGTCAGTTTGTCATATTTGATGAGACAGCTTACAATCTCATCAACTCTATCATTCTGCCTGTACCTACCAAGAGGACAAAGGGTGTTGTCATCACAAAAACCGCTTTTGGCAATATCTTAGTAGGGCCAACAGCAGAAGATCAAGAGAGCAGGACAGACTCTCAAACAGTAAAAGAGACTCTTGAAGATTTAAAGACCAAAGCATTCCATATGCTCCCTGCTTTAAAAAATCACAAAGTAACAGCAACTTTTGCAGGACTAAGGCCAGCTAGTGATGAGACATATTATAGAGTATCCATAAATGATGAGAAAAACTGGATAACAGCCGGGGGGATAAGATCTACCGGACTCACTTCCTCTTTGGGACTTGCTAAACACATATTTGAACTTCACAATACAAGATATGAAAAAAATCCAAAAGCGGATGAGAAAGTAACTGTGCCGAATATCAGCGAATTTGCACCAAGAGATAATCAAAAAGAGGGATACGGAAAGATAGTTTGCCATTGCGAATGTGTAACTGAGCGAGAAATCAAAAATGCATGTCACGGTGAACTTGGGGCAGGAAATATTGGTGGACTAAAAAGAAGAACAAGGGCCATGATGGGTAGATGCCAAGGTTTTAACTGCGAAGCTGCCGTCACTCAAATCTGTAAAAATGAGGTAAAAAATCATGAATAACATACAAATTGCCATCATCGGCGCAGGACCAGCAGGACTTAGTGCGGCACTAGAGCTTAAGAAGCTAGGATATGACGATTTGCTTGTATTTGATAGAGAAGATGAAGCGGGTGGCACACCTAGACATTGTGGGCATTTAGGATTTGGTATGTTTGAGTTTAAAAGAGTCTTATCGGGCCCGGATTATGCAAAAAAGCTAGCTAAATTAGCGATAGATAGTGGAGTAAATATAAAATTAAAATCCACTCTAACCAAGGTAGAAAACGGGGTATTAACTTTTAGTACACCTGAGGGCATAAAACAGTATAAGCCTACATATACACTTTTTGCTCTTGGTGCTAGAGAGACTCCAAGACCGGATAGACTTGTTTCAGGAACCAGGAGTCCCAACATCATCACTACTGGAGCTTTACAAAGATTTGCTTATCTGCAAAAAATCAAACCATTTGAGAGAGCTGTTATAGTAGGGAGTGAGATAGTCAGTTTTTCAGCTATCATGAGTGCAAAACATGCTGGCATAAAAATCGAAGCAATCATAGAAGAGAAAGATGAAATAGACTCTTTTTGTATCATCAAATATATGGTTAAGTATCTATTGAAAATTCCTGTGCTCACAAATACAAAACTTAAAAACATAAATGGTGAAGATAAAAAAGTCACCAGCGTAAGTGTATCAACTGATGAGGGCGAAAGAGAAATACCATGTGATGGCGTTATATTTACCGGTCAATTTACACCAGAGAGTTCAATCATGCAAAAGTCTTTTGATGATTTTAACTTTAGCAATAATTCGCTCTATATTTCACAAAATTTTCAAGCCAAAGATGATGGCTTCTTTGTCGCAGGAAATGTTCTAAGAGGTGCTTTGGCAGCTTTTAAGTGCTATTTTGAAGGTAAAAAAGTAGCAAAAAATATCCATGATTTTATAAGATTTAAGCACCAACCCGAACTCATCAAAATCGAAGCTGATGAAAATATATCTTGGTATTATCCAAGTATGATAGATTTAAAATCACCTACAAAACAGCATTTAACCGCACTTAGACTGAAAAGAAGAGCAAAAGGAGCGATAAAAGTTCTACTAAACGGCAGGATGATTTACAAAAAAAATATACATGCATTTCCGTTTATGAGCATAAATATACCATGGAAAGATATAGAATTAAAACCAAAAGATGAGATTAAGTTGGAGTTTGTAAGTAGCTAACACTCCCAAATAAATATTAATCCATGTCGGTGGAAAGATCATCAATGCTTTTCACCGACATCTAGATATAAATATTTTGCTATTTCTCTAATGCACTAAGTATTAATTGACCTTACGCACTTTTTTTCTCGAAAAGTCCTACTTTTCGTAAGCTTTAGGGGGTTGTAGGGACTTTAGTCCCTGCCGCTATAACGAGCTTTGCTCATTATAGTGCGTAAGGTCAGATTCTAAATCTTTTGATATATATGAAATCCTTTCTCATAGAGTAAAAATAATTTTTTATTAATCCCATTTGCATCAGCATGACCAAGAAATAAAAAACCTTTCATATTTAATATTTTATAAAAAATGTTATAACATTTTTGTTTGTCTAATTCATTAAAATAGATAAGCATATTTCGTGAAAAAAGTATGTCAAAATGTCCGAACTTTTCAATAATAGAGTCATCAAAAATATTTGCTTTTATAAAATATGAATTTTTACGCAATGCATCATCTATTTTGTAAAGGTTGCCTACCTTTGTGAAATAAGTCTTAAGCAAATGTTTAGGGAGTTTTTTGACACTTCTTTGCGTGTAAAGCCCTGCTTTTGCTTTAAATACCATCTTAGAGTCAATATCTATGCCAACAAGTTCAATATTTAATTTCTCAAGAAGGTTAGCGGTATCTAAAATTGCAAGCATAATAGAATAGAGCTCTTCCCCACTTGAACATGGCGCCACTAGAATCCGGACTATGGGAATTTTATTGCTCTGAATAAATTGTGGTAGAATCTTTTGAGTCAAAATGCTAAACTGCTCAAACTCTCTCCAAAAGTATGTTTCATTAACAGTTACCGCATTAGTAAGGTCCTGTATTAAATCTTCATCTTTTTGGTATCTAATACGATGATAGAAACTATTAAAATCATTAATATCATGCTCTAAAAAAACATCTTCTATTTTTCTCTGAAAGCGGTGTAATTTACTATCTTCTAGTTCTACACCAGTCTTTTTTTGCAAGAAATTAGCAAGTTTCTCTAATTCTTGATCAGTAAGAAAAGTTTTTTTACTGTCCATAATGTATTATCTCATTGAGTATCTTAGTAAAAGGTAGCACTTTTGTTGCACCACCACGCTGTGCTGCCTCTTTTGGCATCCCATAAACGACAGCACTCTCATGACTCTCTGCAAGTGTATATGCTCCCGCCTTTTTAAGAACCACCATACCATCTGCACCATCATCACCTATTCCTGTAAGCTCTACAGCTAAAATATTTTTTACAGGAAGCATATCAGCTGCAGAAAAAAACATCTCATCAACAGATGGAATAAAAAAACGCTCTCGTGTATTTGGTGAGAGCACACAAGTATAATGCTTTAGTTTTTTACGAAAATGAAGGTGCTTGCCGCCTTTTGCAATAATAACTCTTGACCTTTTTAATTCTAGACCATTATCTGCTTCAAGAACTTCTACTTTAGAGAGCTTATCAAGCCGTTTTGCAAAGTTTGCTGTAAATTCTTCTGGCATATGTTGCACAACACATAAAGCATGTGGATAATTCTGTGGTAAGTTTTTGCATATAGCTTCTATGAGTCTTGGTCCTCCTGTTGAAGCTCCTATCAAGACAAACTTCATATCTATACCTATATCGATACCAATTATTTTATTTGAAGGTATAAATTGTTTTTGCTCTATCTTTTTTGGAAGCACTTGAAGTACTTTTTTTACTTTTTGCAAAATCTCTTTAGAAATTTTAGCAATTTCTACACTATTCTTTGGTTTTGGAATATAATCAATTGCACCAAGCTCAAGAGCTTGAAATGTAACATTAGCGCTTTGGCTCGTAAAAGAACTTATCATTAAAACACGAGTCGGTTTTTCTCTCATTAGGATTTTGAGTGTTTCTATACCGTCAAGTATAGGCATCTCTATATCAAGTGTTACAAGAGAGTAGTGTTGTGTCTTTATTTTATCAAGTGCTTCTTGCCCATTTTTTGCAAAATCTACCACATAGCCGGCATCTTCAAGCAATTTTATAAGGTAGCGACGAATAACAGCAGAATCATCAACAACTAAGATATGTTTTTGTATCATCAGACAAGTCTTGTTAAAAATTTTTCGTTAAGCTTAACGATAATTTCATCATTATATACAATTGCACCGGAGACAATATCACTCTCTTGACTCTTAATTTCACTAATCGCACTTTTATCCAAATAGACAATGTTGTCAATATCATCCACCAAAAATGCTACAATCTTTTTATTGCTTTGAATAAATACAATCTGTGTCTCATCTGCTCGTGTTGTTACTCCCAAAAAGCTATCAAGTTTTATAACACTCACTGCTTGATGGTTCCATGTCGCTATAAACTCTACATAGTCATTTGCGGCAATAGCAGAAGAGTGCGTTTTTGCTAATGTTTCACTCTCTATAACCTGCCTAACATGCTCCATCCCAATAGAGTATTTTTTATTTGCAAAATAAAAAATAAGATACTCTCGATTATCTCCCAAGGCTTTTTGCTGTATTGTCTCTTCTTTATTTTTATCTTTTTTACTTTTTTTATTAAAATAGTAGAGCGGATTTAAAATAGCTATAACTTTTTCATTATGACTATAGAGGGCTTCAATATTTATAGAAGCATCATTCAAGTATTCAATTTTATCTGTTTGAAAATCCTCTATATCATAGACTTCATCTACTTCAAATGCTATTTTTATACCATCATATTCTAAAATGACAATATCATGTCTGCCTGGATCTTCAAAATCAACAACCTGCACAATCTCATTCCGTAATGCTATAGCGCCTTTAATATCTGCGATATTATTCTTAATATTAAATATTTCAAACTCGTTTTCAAGCACCTCCTTAACATACTTTGATGCAAGTGCATAGAGACATTTTCCTATTCTTACTATAAGATAATGATTTGTATGTCTGCTTTGAATCTCTTTCTCTTTATCTTTATTAAAATGTCTTGATGTCATTGCCGGTATATTATATTTTTGTAAAAGTGGTAAGGGATAGATTTCATTCACAATGACATTTTCATGTTTATCTTTATAGTGATTTATAATCATATCTTTTGTTGAAAGATTTACAGAAGGATTTGCTTTTTCTACCTCTTCAAGTTTGATAATTTCATCAACAAGCATTCCATAGTAACGACTCTCATCCTTATCATGTATAACGATAACACTCTTTTCTTTTGTCATGTTTAGTGATTTACCGCTGTAGAGTTTTGCAGTATCTATAAGCAACATAACATCTCTATTATATTTCGTGATACCTACAACAGCATCATGAAAACTATTAACACTACTGTACTCTTCAAGTTCAAATACATAAGCTACATCCACAGTATTAAAACAATAGCGCTCTTCTAAGAGTTTAAATTCTATCACAGCAGTGCTCATCACTCATCCTTTAAAAGAGCGGCAACTTCTATGAGATCACTAACATTCTCTGCCATTGTCTGTGACACAGATGTAATATGTTGTGCTGCAATTTTTGATTCTGCAGCATTGTTTAGTGCTAAGTCTGCAGCTGTTTTCGTTTGCTCAGCACCTACTTGAGCCTCTTGAAGTGCATGGACAATAGAGTCTAGTTTTTTATCTATATCCATAAACATTGCAACACTTTGATCAATCTCATTAGCACTATTTTGCATATCTGACGAGAGAAGAATGATGGAGTCAGCTTCTCGTACGCCAAGCATCTGCATCTTGTCAACAGCTTCAATGATACTCTCTGTTTCATCCTCTAGATTATCTACGATATCATTAACCTTATCAAGACTCTGTTCAGAATTTTGTGCAAGATTTCTAATATCGTTACTAACGACAGAAAAACCTTCGGAACATCCATCTTGAGCATCTTTTACCTGCATAGCTTCTACTGAACCATTTATAGAGAGTGATGCCGTTTGCACGATAGTTAGTTCAATTTTTCTAAGAATTTTTTTAAGATACTTAATATTTCTTTTCATTCTTTTTGCTTCATCAAGAACATCTTCATTATGCTGGAGATTTTGGCGTGAATCAACACCTGCTTTGTTAATATTTTCAATATTTTGATTAAATTTTTCTTTTATCTCTTGTATCTCTAGATTAATTTTTGCAATACTCTCATCAACCTGCATTGCAATTTTATTTGCATCTTTTGCAAAAATAATATTTTTTCCTGCATCATCTTTTGAAATATTAGCAGCCTCTTCTATCTGACCAAGTGCTACCATACTTTGCGACATTGAGTTTTCTATCTCTTCTATAGCAGAACTAAGTTCTTCTGCAGCCGAAGCAATATCATTGACGATCTCTTCTTCATTTATATTACTGTTATTCTTAAGTTTAAGTGCCATTTCTTCAAGCATTTTAGCGGCAGAATTTGATTGATTAAATGCGGTAGCCTGCATAGAGATAGTTTGTGTTACCTCACTAACCGCTCCCGCACTCTCTTCTGCTGCGCTAGCAATAGTTTCAGCAGATAATTGCATTTTCATTATTTTTTCATCAAGTTCTTGAAACTCTTTTACTGATTTATTGACATCTTCGACGATAAGCAATAGTGTTTGTATAAGCTCTTTCATTGAAATTGCATTTTGACTTGCCTCACCTGAAGAGATTTCTATAGCATCTTTTGTTTTTATAATTGTTTCTCTTACATTGTTAACATTAGCTTGAATTTTTGAAACAATACCATTTATCTCTTGTGCATAGTTATTTGATTTTGAAGAGAGTGCTCGTATCTCTTTTGCTATGACAGAGAAGCCTCTTCCTCTTTCTTGTGCACGGCTTGCTTCTATGGCTGCATTTAGTGCTAAAAGAGAGGTTCTTTTTGCCAGTTTTGTGATAAGGTTTACAGTCTGAGATACCTCTTCCCCAGCATTATTAAGACGCTCACCAACTTCATAAACATTCTGTGCTGATTTTGCTATTCGTAACATATTTTCTGATGATTCATTAATCTTTTGCGAAGCATCCAAAATTGAGTTTTCAAGTTTTTTTATATTTTCAACAGAAGTGTTACTCATCTTTAGAATCTGGGAAGAGTTTATCTTTACAGCATTAACAGCACCAAGACTCTCTTCTGCAGCGCCAGCACTCTCTTCTGCTGCTGCAGCAATACTTTCCATTGTAGATTTAAGCTCTTCGATGCCACTAAGTCCTTCTGTTGTAGAAGAAAGTAGTATTTCAGATGTGTTGTGCAAAGTTGTTATGTGGTTAATCTCTTCACCTTTTTTTACTGTTTCTTGAGTAGTAGCTTGGTGATTCTCCTGAACATCTACTCTTTCTTCCTCATGTTCATCTTTAGATAACAAAGTGTTAATAAATGGCATTACGAACTCCTTATAAATTATAAATGGTATGTATTATATAATGGAT
>JALUMZ010000179.1 GCA_027055635.1 Campylobacteraceae bacterium | reverse complement strand
AAATGGGCTCAAAAAAGAGTTACTTTTAAATAAACTTCAAAATGTACTAAAATTACCACCAAGCAAAAGAGAGATCGAACTGTTTACATCCTCTTTGTTTATGCAAGACAAACTTATGGTTTCTACCATAAGTATCAATCCTGACGATATCGTCATAGATCAAGAAGGACTTAAAAAGTTTTGGGAAGCCAAAAAAACAAGCTATAAAACAAAGAAAAAATATATTTTAGAGTATTTAAAAGTTGGATTGGATAAAGGCTGGATAAAGGATGATATTCTTAGGAAATATTGGGAAAATAAAAAATATAATTATAAAGATAAAGATGGGAAAATTCTCAAATTTGAAGAAGCAAAAAGCCGTGTAGTTTTAGATTATAAATTAAAGCAGAGTAAAAAAGATGCTCTCAAAACTTATCTAAAATTTAAAAAAGGCGAAATTTCTGCCAAAGATAAAATGACAGTTTATGATGATGATCAAACATTTCCCATTATCAAACTTCAAAGTGCCAACAAAAATCAAGTACTAAAGCCTATCTCAAGAGATGATGGATATCTGATAGTTAAACTTATAGATGTTGTTACTCCTAGAGTGATGACTTATGATGAAGCAAAACCTATAGTTCTTGAAGAGTATAAAAAACACTCTTTAATATTAGCATTAGAAAAAAAGGCAAAATCAAGATTAGATCTCTTCAGCGGTCAAGATCTCGGTTTCGTCAGTAGAGATTCGGTTAGAAAGATTGATGGTCTTAGTGATGCACAAAGTTCTGAGTTTATAAATTATGTTTTTGATCAAAGCAGTTTAAAAGGCTTTAAAATATTTGGAAACAAAGCTACAATGTACAGAATTTTGGAACAAAAATTGCTTAATAAAGATAAGTTTGATTTATACAAAAGTATTATCACTCAAAGTATTGTCACAAACAAGCAGAGTGAATTAAATAAAAACTTAATAACCAAGCTTAGAAAAACATATGATATAGAACAATATTATAAAGGAAAGTAGTTGAATAAAACAATATTAGGTATCGATATTGGATCTACTAAAATTTGTGCTATTATCGCCGAAAAAAATAGTAATGGTGATCTAAAAATACTAGGTGCGGGAATAGCAAAATCACAAGGTTTAAAAAAAGGTATCATAACAAACATAGAACTTGCTTCAAATTCTATAAAAAATGCCCTAAACGATGCAAAAAGAGTAGCAGGTACGCAGTTTGAAAATGTAGTTGTATCAATTTCCGGAGCTTATACTCAAAGTGTTGAAAGTGTCGGTGTCGTAAATGTGCCAAACCATGAGATAGGTATAAAAGAGATAGATCGTGCAATGAGGATGGCAAATCACAATGCAAGTATTCCAAGTGAATATGAAAAACTCCATATATTGCCACATAATTTTAAAGTTGATACACAAGAATTTATAGATGATCCATTAGGCATGAATGGCTCTAGACTAGAAGTACAAGTACACATAATAACTGTACAAAAAACATCTTTAAACAATCTAGAAAAAGCAGTAAAACTAGCCGGAGTCAATATAGACAATATCGTTCTTGCAGGATATGCATCAGAGATAGCAGTAGCAAATGAGGATGAAAAAGAGTTAGGCGTTGTTGTTATCGATATAGGTGGCGCAAGTTGCAATATGATCATACATGCGGGAAACTCTATAAGATATAATGATTTTTTAGGAATTGGCTCAAATAACATAACAAATGATCTCTCAACTGCACTTCATACACCTTTAAGTGCAGCATCAAAGATAAAAATAAACTATGGCGCCCTAAACAACAGTTCAAGTGAGCTTATAGAACTTCCTATTATAGGAGATGACGGCTCTACACATGAGGTATCTTTGGAAATAGTCTCAAATGTTATATATGCGAGAGTCGAAGAGACATTGATGATACTAGCCAAAATGCTTGAAGATAGTGGTTTTAAAGATCAAATTGGCGCAGGAATAATACTCACAGGTGGCTTTACAAAAATAGGTGGCATAAAAGATTTGGCAACAGCTATTTTTGATAATCTTCCTGCAAGGGTGGCAAAACCAAGAGAGATGGAGGGATTATTTGAAACTCTCAGAGATCCTAGCTACGCCACTGCTGTTGGTCTTGTCATGTATGGTGGAGGTTTCTTCACACCATACGAAGTTGATTCTAATAAAAATTTGAGATATAAAAATGAGATCATAGAATCAAAAAAGGTTTTAGAAGAGACTTTTATAGACGAAGGTATAGAAAAAGTAATAAAAAAAGACAAAATATTGAGTCCAAAAGATAAATTGGCCCAACTGGCCATAATGGAAGATGATAATAAAACAGATGGTTTTTTTAAAAAATTATGGAACCGTTTAACACAACTATTTTAAGAGGAGAAAAGGCATGAGTGGCTTTAGCATAGAAGAGACAAGATATACATATGGTGCAAAGATAAAAGTTATAGGCGTTGGTGGTGGTGGTGGAAATATGATTAATCATATGATCAATGAAGGAATAAGTGGAATAGACCTCATTGTTGCCAACACTGATGCTCAAGCACTTGATTACTCACAAGCTACTACAAAAATTCAATTAGGCGAGAAAAAAACAAAAGGACTTGGTGCCGGTATGCTTCCTGATGTGGGCAGAGAATCAGCACTTGAAAGTTATGAAGAGATAAAATGCGCTCTAGAAAATGCAGATATTGTTTTTATAGCTTCTGGTTTTGGTGGTGGAACAGGAACAGGTGCTGCTCCAATTATCGCCCAAGCTGCAAAAGAGGTAGGCGCTCTAACTGTTTCAGTTATCACTAAGCCATTTATGTTTGAAGGAAGAAAGAGGACAAAACTGGCTGAAGCCGGTATAAATGAGCTAAAAAAAGAGAGTGACTCCATAGTGGTTATTCCAAATGAAAAATTGCTCTCCATCGTAGATAAAAATCTAGGAATAAAAGAGAGTTTTAAAATAGTAGATGATGTGTTAAGCAGAGCGGTAGGAGGAATGAGTTTAGTTGTGTTGTCCTCTGGACAAAGTGATATTAACCTGGATTTTGCAGATGTAAGAACTATCATGAGCCATCGAGGAATGGCCCTTATGGGTGTGGGCGAAAGTAGTGGTGAGGGTGCAGCGCTAGATGCCATCAAAAGTGCCGTCGAATCTCCTTTGTTGGATAATATGGCGATAGATGGGGCACTAGGAGTTCTTGTACATTTTCACATCCATCCTGATTGCCCAATTTCAGAGATTAGTGATGCCATGGGAGTAGTTTATGACAGTGCTGATGAAGATGCAGATGTTATATTTGGCACTACCACAGATGAAAATATGGAAAACAATAGAGTAAGAGTAACGATAGTGGCTACAGGTTTTGATAAAAAACTAGAACCAGAAAAAATAGAAGCAAATATAAATCAAATAAATATGCAAGAGAGAATCACCCGAATGAAAAAAGTGGTTGGTGGATATGAAGATAGAGAAGACTATCTAGAGATACCAACTTTCATGCGAAATCAAATGGATTAATTTCAAAGTCAGGAGCTTAACCCATAAGCTCCTGACTTGGTCTTGAGAACAGATATCCTTGTGAAAAATCAACACCTAAATTACACAAAATATCAAATGTAGCTTCATCTTCAACAAATTCAGCTATAGTCTTTATATTCATTTTCTTAGCAAAATGTAAAATACTTTCCACAGTTGCAAGCTGAGCTCTATTTTTATCAATATTTTTTATCAAAGAGCCATCTATCTTAATAAAATCTATATTTAGCTTAGCCAAATATCCAAAATTTGAGTAACCTGTCCCAAAATCATCAATAGCAATTTTACAACCATATCTCTTCACACGCCTGATAAAAACCAATAGCTCTTCAAAGTTTTCTATTCCTTCAGATTCAACTATCTCTAAAACAACTCTTGAACCACATCTGTATTTTTCAAGATGTTTTATTAATACTCTAACTACTTTATTTGACAAAATATCTTGGAGCGATAAGTTTATGGAAAATTCATATTTTTCGTCAGCAAACTTAACAAACGATTTTTCTATCATAATTTTTGTAAGCTTATTATACAGTTTTGCTTTTTTTGCATGCTCTAAGAAAAAAAATGGTGAAATCACCTTACCATTATTCTCTTTTAATCTGATTAAAGATTCGTATTTTGTTATTTTTTTGGTTTTATTATCTACAATTCCTTGAAAAAAGGGTATAAATCTATCCTCTTTTAAGCCCTGTTTTATACTCGTAATCACCCTTATATTGTCTTCAATTTGCTTCACCAAACTTTTATTGTCATTAAAAAATACTATTTGCTGCTTAGATGATTTTGATTCTTTTAATGCGATATGAGCCTGCTTATAAATATCTGCTTTTTTTCCATATGCAACACCACAAGATAAAAAAATGGATAAATCATTGTGTAATAGCATATAATCATTACTTTCCAACTCTAATATCATATTAGTTATCTCATTTCTAGCTACTTCATCTAAGCCGTGTCTGCAGAGCACTGCAAATTCATCTCCACTTATTCTAAACACTTCTGTCTTGATTTTTTTAAGATTTTGTGCAAACTTCTTTAAAAACAGATCACCCTGTTCATAACCAAAATAGTCATTAATATCTGAAAATCTATCAATATTGATAAGAATCAATGAAGCTTTCTCTTCAGTTTCTATACTTAACATGTGATGTAATGCACTTCTATTTTGGATACCTGTTAGATCATCTTTGTATTGCTGTTTTATAATTTCATCTTTTTTTATAAGTTCGCTTACATCTATTCTTGCTGAAATATACTCAAGTATTTCACCATCATCATCCAAAATTGGCATAATAGTACTCTTCACATAGTAGTCACTACCATCTTTAGCAAGATTTTTAATAGTTCCTTTCCATACTTTTTTAGAAGTTATAGTTCTCCACAAATTTACAAATATATCTCTATCTGTATCTGGATGCTTTATTATATTGTGATTTTTTCCTATAATATCCTCTCTGTTATATCCTGAAATCCTACAAAATTCATCATTTACATAGGTTATATTTCCATCTGCATCCGTCTTTGATATGATTGAGCTTATATCTAGTAATTTTTCATATTGTTTTAGTTTTTTATCAGATGTATTTACTAAATTTACCAAAGAGTTTAATGCACTTCTATGATGCTTTTTAGGTTCTAAAACTCTCTTTTGTTTTAGATTGCTAGACTCAGAAAGACTAAGTGTTGTTGTAGTTATATTTAAAAATTGATTTTTTATTTGGCTATGGTAAAATTCACCATAAGTAAAAAATCCCACCGAAGGTGCTGCTTGCTCGATTAATTCAAATTCGTAATTTAACTCTTCACCTACAAACATTTTTCTAACAGAACAAGAAAATATAAAAGTTGCCTCTACAGGATTTGCCGATATGGCGTCATATAAACGACTTGATTTTGAAAGGATATCTTCTATGTCTCCAATTGCAAATTTAACTTTATCACCATTTTTAAAATGACCGGCATAGATATATCCACCTTTTTCATTTTTGGATATAACTGATCTTGCGATGTTTATGCCATCAACAACTTTAATAAGCGGAAAACCTATAATACTTGTTGGAAAATTATCTAAAATATCATCACCTAAATAGTATTGATAAATTTTCTCTACGGGCATATTATCTATCTCGTAAATTATATTTTTGTCTGCTTTGGTTATTGTCATGTATGTGCCGATAGTTTTCCACTCTAAAGAGAAATCAGTATGCACTTTCAATACATCACTATCTAACGCGCAAATAACCACGCCTTCAAAAAAAATTTTATCATCATATATGATAAATGTCTTTTCAAATCTGTAATTATCTCCAGCATTTCCGCCTGCTATCGGAATACCGTTTTTACTCGAGCAAAAACCTTCTAAAAAGAGTTCAGAATCTTCCCAAAGTGCCTCGCTAAAAGCAATAATCACTTTCGTATTTGGAGTTATAAAATTTTTTGCAACACTTTTGCCTGTTTGAAAATCTGATTTTGGATAGTAAGTGGTTCGAATATTTGTCTCATCAAAAAGAGAAAAAGATATAACGATAGCACCCTCATACATAACTCCACCAACTATTTCACCAGCCGTAGAGGAGCCAATAATCTTAGCATTTTTGAGTTTTGTTTTTAAGATATATAAGATATTTTGTATATTTTTTATATTTAAGTCGCCACAAAAAAGCTGAATTAAAATATTATCTGCACCTGAAATATTTTTATCTATATATTGTTCTAACTCTTTGTTTGACTTAAGGGCACCTCTAATAACCCTATGCACTGATAGCTTTATGAGGTTTTTTGCAGACAAGGAAGACTTTTGCAGGACTAGCCTTAGCTAATTCAAGAAAGTCTAACGAAGTATGCAAGAAAACCTCATAAAGCCCAAAGGGAAGCCTATTATAGGGCAATCTTCTACAAGATAAATTTTTGAATTAGCTTTGGCTAGTCCTTCAAATTTCTCTTGTAAAATCTCACCCTATATTAGGCTTCTATCAGTGTATAGGGTTACTAGAGGTGCCCTTAAATTTATGGTTGTATAATTTCATATTCTTATTATACAGTATTTTAATAAGAAGACTCTAAAATAAAACCTCTGTCAATTCCTGATAGATCTTGATAGAATTTAGCATTTAAACTATACTGTTTTAGGTAGTTTTTTATTTTGTCTTTTTGGTCATATCCCATCTCGCAGGCTAAAATCTTAACCTCTCTTCTTATTGCTTCATCTATAATTTTTTTCAAAATCTCATCCCCTTTTTCACCACCAAATAGTGCCAAATCAGGTTCATAAGAGAGATTTTTATCCAACACTTCATCTTTTTTTATATATGGTGGGTTTGAGACAAGAATATCAATTTTTTCATATACTCCATCTAATAAATTGCATTTTATAAATTTTATTTTATCTTCAACACTGTGTCTTTTAGCATTGATTCTTGCCACATCTAGGGCATCTTGACTTATATCAGTTGCAATCACTTTTGCATTTGGCACAAGAGTTGATAGCATTATAGAAATGATACCACTTCCTACTCCAATCTCTACGATAGAGGGCTTATCTATATCTCTACATGTAGAGATCACCTTATCCACAAGTATCTCTGTCTCTGGTCTTGGTATCAAAACTCTCGCATCAACATAAAAATCTCTTGAGTAAAATGATGCACTATTTAATAAATATTCCAAAGGACAGTGATTTTCTCTTCTTTTTATATTCTCTAGAAAATCAGCCGGAATATCCATAATATCTTCATCATGCCCCATAAGCCAAATGGGCTCTACATGTAAAGAAAAGGACAGAAGTAAACTTGCTTCTTTGTAGGGATTTTGTGCTACATTTTTGAGTCTTTTAGTACTATCCCTCAATATCTCCCTTATGCTTTGCAACTCTCCTCCATACACTCTTTACTGGCTTTTATCTCTACACCCAATCTTCTGAGTCTTTCAACCAATGGGGGATGAGTAAAATACAAAAAGATAGTTAATGGGTGAGAGAGAGGAAAGCTTCTGTTTTCATTTGCAAGCTTCATAAGAGCAGAACTCAATGCCTCCTTACTTTCGCATTCACTTCCATATTCATCGGCAGCATACTCATTTTTTCTGCTTATCATTCCAAAAATTGGCATAAAAACAAATGATAGAATAGGTGAAAAAAGTAGAAAAAATACGATATTCATATAGACCCCATTACTTAACCCTAGCTCCAAAAAAAGATCTTTTGGTAGATTGCCAAATATAGCAAACATAATAAACAGCATCAAACCACTTGAGAGTATATTTTTAAGTATATCTTTGTGCTTAAAATGACCTAGTTCATGACCCAAGACTGCTAGAAGCTCATTTTTATCTAACTTTTTTATAAGTGTATCAAATAAAACTACTCTTTTAGACTTGCCAAGCCCACCAAAATAAGCATTTAATCTACTATCTCTCTTGCTTGCATCCAAACTAAAAACTCCACTACTCTTTAAGCCCGCTTTTTTTAGTAAATCTTCGATAGAGACTCTTAACTCATCATTTTCTAAGGGGGTAAATTTATTAAATATTGGGGCAATTAGAGTAGGATAAATCATATTTACAAAAAGAATTATGATAAAAATCATCACAAATCCCCATATCCACCAATTAGCAAAATTTAATATTATCCAAGACAGCAGAGCCACCACAAGTGAGCCAAAAACTAAAAATAGAACTCCAGATTTTATCTGATCCATCAAGTAAGTTTTAGCATCTATATTTGAAAATCCATACTCTTTGTCTAGGGAAAAAGTTTTATATAGATCAAAAGGAAGAGAAAACAGATAATTTATAACTATAAATAGATCAATAAAAACTACGGATTTGAGTATCTCATCTCCTATAGATATGTTATTTTCAAGCATATTCAGACCATAGCCTATCCACCAAATAAAGATCAAAAGATCGTACAATATACTCACTAAATCCATCTTCAAACTTGCTATCTTATAGTTTGCCGCTTTTATAAAATTGGCTGGTCCAAGAATGACGGCCTCTGTTTTTTTAGCTTTTACTATAAAGCCCACCTCCATAATAGCCGCATAAAATTTTATGAGAGTGTAAATAGTATATATAGCACTTATCATTAATAACATAGATTACCTTATATTTTTAGGGAATTGTAGCAAAATGAAGTTAATAAGTACCTAACCAGGTTAGACTTCTATAGTAGGCATAGGTTTATCAACAAAATATCCTTGCGAATAGTCGATACCTATCTTTTTTACAATCGAGAGTACCGTACTAGAGTGCACATACTCCGCAACTGTTTTTATACCCATCTTTTTTGCGAACTCCACTATTGTTTCTACGACAATATAAGAGTTCTTATCTATATCGATATTTTTTATCAAAGAACCATCTATCTTGATAAAGTCAGGATTTATTTTTGTAAGATAAGAAAAATTTGAAAAACCACTACCAAAATCATCAATCGCTATCTTACCACCATATCTTCTTATCTCTGCAAAAAACTGTATAATTTTTTCAAAATCATCTACTTTTTCAGACTCTAATAGTTCAAAAGTAACTCTAGCTCCCATATTTAAACTTCTCATTATCTCTAATATAAAGTTATAAATATCATGGTTTACTATATCATCAAATGAT
>JALUMZ010000178.1 GCA_027055635.1 Campylobacteraceae bacterium | reverse complement strand
TTGTATGTGGCATATCTGATTTGTTAAGAGCTATACAAATAGGAGCATTTTTCACCACACTATGAGACAATTTTATATGCCTTTGTATTGATTCTATGGTATTAAGACGAGTAATATCGGCAACAATTATAAAGCCTTTTGCACCCATAAGATACTGCTTAAATATAGGCTTGAACTCTGTATGTCCTTCTATATCCCAAAGCATCAAAGTAGAGTCATTGAGCTTTTTCTTTGAGATACTAACACCGATAGTGCTTAAATAATCTTCACTGAAACTATCATCAACAAAACGTTTCACTAAGCTTGTTTTTCCAACACCAAAATCACCTACCATTACAACTTTATAAGCTATCACTTCTTTTCCTTTATGTATGATATGGTTACACATCTCGCCTTGTTTGGCTCTTTTTTTGGATCCACACCTTTTGGTGCTTGCTTTGTATCATTTGTAACTATAGTATTGGAGATATTACCATTTTTGTGTAAAAACTTTACAATACTTTTCATTCTCTTTTGTGCCAAAATATTATTCTTTGTAGATAAACCTATTAAGTCTGTATAGGCATTTAGTATTAAACTCCTGTTTGCACCTGATTTGTGCAGCTGTTCAATGACTTTAGTGAGTTTAAGCTTTTCATGTTTGCTTAAAGATGTAAAGCCTCTTTCAAAGTAAATTGTTTCATCTAGCACAGGCAATACAACAAGAGTTCTATCCTCAACTGTTTTGATTCCTTTTATCGCTTTTAATACATTTAAAACTTGTTCTTTTTGTAGCATGTTTGCGGTATATCCTAAAAGTATTAATTTCTCATAATTATAGTCGTAGTGGAGAGAGACTCCTTTTTGAGCGTTGAAACCTTTAAGATAGTAAGCGATATTTGAGCTTATTTGTGATGGATCATTAAGCGTGGGAAGAACTATAATCTCATTTTCGATTTTTTTGATTCCTTTTATCTTTTGAATTACCTGCGCGGCTAATCTTTTGTGGTAATCAAAAGGAACTTCACCTCGTAAGGTCGCAACAGCATCTTTTATGTCGACACTAAGTCTGAAAGTTGTAAGATTAGAAGTTTTATAGAGCTTTTCATTGGCAGTTCGCGTTAGAGTTTCATTTTGGTATGAATTATAGTAACTATAAGCGCCCCAAGAGATTAGAAGCAGAGGAACAATATACATAAGAGGGTGAATAGCCTGTTTTTTACTCTCTTCTTCTGGTGCATCGTTCACAAGAAGTAAGGCTAGTTCATCATCAACACGAAGTTGTGAAAACTCTTCTAAATCACCCTCAAACTTGCGAATATTTTCTCCATGTTTTGTAATGATTGCACCAAAAACATCACGAATTTTTTCATAAGTTATTTGGTATGTAGCACCCTCAACCATAATGGCTAAATAGCTATGACTACTTGCTTCAAGGATGATTTTGTTGCCGCCATACTCTATTTCACCAAGTTCTTGTGTCTCACCCTCTTGTGCGATACAATCATTTACAAAACTTCTAATAGCGGTCATCATAGATGCCATCATATCAGGTTCATGTAAGGCATAGTTTGGGTTTTGTGCTTGTGCGAGAACTATCCCTGTATCTTTATGGATTAAAAAGACGGCACGAATATGAGAATTTGAGTTCTCACTTAAGAGAAGTTCAGTCTCACTCACCCCTTTAAGCCTTGCTTTAATCTTTCGTTTAATACTTTTAGAAGATAAACCATTTTGAATCTGTGAGTTGATGTTAGAGAGCATCTCTTCTAAACTTTTACTTACATACTTGCTTATCATATTACCAATGACTGGGTAGAGTGCATCTACAACATCATCTTTTTGTGATTTGATTTGTTCGCGAATAGCCGAACCTATGAGAGGGGCGAGGTGCGCACTTCTTTGCTCTTTAGTAGACTCATAATTCTCTTCTATGATGTTATTTACAAGAGGAGACAAGGCATCTTGAAGAGCCTTATCTGGGAGGACACTGTTTTTGCTATCCATAAAAAGAGGGTTCTTAGTTACTTATGTGAGAGAGTGAAAGTTGCTGATCTATACTTGTACCTTTCATCGCCATTGCCGCTTCCATCAAAATATTTGCAGCATCATCACGAGAGAGTTTATCGTAACCAAGTTCAGCAATTTTACTGTTTAGCGTTTGAACCATCTCATTTTGTAGAGTCTGCATCTGATTTCTTAGGGTATTACTATCTTGTACCTGTTGTTGTTTGAGTTGGTCATTTTTCGCGTTAAGTTCTTCTTCTAAAATCTCTAAAGAAGTTTGTATGCGTACGTCTTGTTTGAGTGCACTATCACGCACATCTGCAAACTCTTGT
>JALUMZ010000177.1 GCA_027055635.1 Campylobacteraceae bacterium | reverse complement strand
TATTACCTATGATGTAAATTTTGATTATCTCATAAAAGCCTACGAAAAAAGTGGTGCAAAATTAGAGTCTTACTCTAGCCAATTTTCAGCTTTGATGAATTTTGGACTGGTTGAGCTTTTGGACATGTTGCAAAAAAACTCAACAGAAGAGACTTATAAAAAAGAGATAAATAAAGTTAAAATTTTAATAGATCCTTCCATGATGGGAGAGAGATTTAAAATGGCAAGTTTTAGAAAAATATAACAGATATTGTCTGGTGGAGTAATAATAACCAAAGAGGATCAAAATGAAAATAATATACGATAACAACAAAAACAGCTCTACATGTAGAGCTCCCTGGGGCTTTAGTGCTTATATACAGGAGTATAAACTTCTCTTTGATACTGGTGGAAATGGTAGAATTTTGCTTGAAAATATGAAAAAAGAGGGTGTAAATATAAATGAGATTAAATATCTGTTTATAACTCATGAACACTGGGATCATATAGGTGGAGTTGATTCTGTTTTGGAGCTAAACAGAGATTTGATTGTCTTTGTGCCATCATCATTTTCCAACCATTTTATTGATGATTTAAAAAGTATGTGCAAGAGTATCGTAGTTTGTGATAAAAAACCAAAAAGGCTTTTTAACGATGTCTATACAACCGGCATTTTAGGAGAAGAGATACCTGAACAGGCTTTGATCATAGATGACGATTTTCCAAAAGTTATAACCGGATGTGGGCACTATGGCATAGAAAATATAGTAAAAATATCAAAAAAAATTATAAACAAAGATATAAAATTTGCCATAGGAGGTTTCCACCTGCTACATAAACAAAAAGAAGAGATATTACAAACTATAAAAACTTTGAAAGAGCTAGGCATAAAAAAAGTTTTGCCTACGCACTGTACAGGAAATTTAGCTATAGAGATATATAAAGAAAGTTTTGCAAATAACTATATTGAAGGTGGAGTGGGAAAAATCTGGTGATATAAGTGATCTTACGCACTATAATGGGCAAAGCTCATTATAGTGGCAGGGACTAAAGTCCCAACAACCCCCTCTAAAGCTACAAAAAGCAGAACTTTTCGAGAAAAAAGTGCTTAAGGGCAGTGATATAACTACTTAAAAATTTTAAAAGGTGCCTGAATTGCTCTTTTTATTATATTTAGTGGTGTATTAATAGTGTCTTTTAGTATTTGTGTGCTTATTTTTGGATTATCTGTCTTTCCGGTTACTTTTATGTAGGTAGATATGCTTTTATCTTCTCCCAAAATAACATAACCAATAAGAGGGATATTTTTTATTATGTTGCTCACATCTTTTAGAGTTTTAATCTCTAAATCCATATCTATTTTCTTGTTTTTAAGATCTATGTACCCAAAACCATATATATCTGCACTTGCACCATGTAGGATAATTTTATCAAAAGAGATAATTTTTCCATTTTTTTTGAAATTTATCAAGCCTTTTTTGACTAAATAGCCTTGTTCATTAAAATTTGGATTTTTTAGGAACAGCAAAGATGGTATAGTGTTGATAGTTGCCATTATGTTATTAAAGAGTGAAAAATCTTTTAAAATACTATCTTTTATGGTTAACTTCCCATTAAACATATCAGAACTAACACCTGCTGACTCTAGGTTAAAACTACCTCCTTGGAGTATCTTTTTATTTAAGATTGTATCTAAGAAATAACTGTTTAAGTTTTTTCCATGCATTGAGAAACTACTCCTATTTTGCTCATATCCTAATTGTGAATCTTTATACATTGTTACAAATCTAGTGCTGTGTTTAAAAATATTCATAGTAAATTTGTTACTAAGAAGAGTAGAATTCATATCTTTTAGTAAAAAATTTACATTTTTTCCACTTATAGATATATTGCTAATTTTTGAAATTTTACTGCTGTTGCTATCTACTAAAATATCCATATCCTGTAATTTTAAAATAAAATGTTTATCAAGCATAAGAGAGAGCATACCATGGAGAGCGGAAGCTGTTATTTTGCCTTTGTCTATTTGCATATCAACATCAAGATCTTTTACTATTTTTTTATGATAAATTAATGGTGTTTTTAGATTGTATAGTTTTAGTTTTGCACTATATTTTTTAAAATCTTTTGTCAAAATATCCAAAGAGCCTTTATCTATTTGTCCCTCTTTTAGTATAGTTGAAAAATTTCGATACTTTGATAGATCGGTAAGTAAAAACTCACTATATTTTTTTCCAAAAACAAGTCTTGTTTTTAGGTTATCAAAATTCATTATATTTTTCACTTTTCCAATCTTAAGGGAAATATTTTGATTTTTTAAATTTGAAATCTCTAATACAGGATCTT
>JALUMZ010000176.1 GCA_027055635.1 Campylobacteraceae bacterium | reverse complement strand
AGGGCGATAGCATAGCAACAAACCCAAAAAGTATCCTAGGTAAAGATGACTTTATGAAGCTTCTTTTAACTGAGCTAAAGTATCAAGATCCAACCAGTCCGATGGATACAGAAAAGATGCTAACCCAAACTTCACAACTTGCCACACTAGAATCAGCAGACAATACAAACAAGGCACTTGAAAAACTGACTAGTCAGCTCAGCGCAAGTGCGAACTTGGGAATAGTAGGAGCCATTGGAAAGATGGCAAGCTTAGAAAAAGATACAATCCTTGTTTCAAAAGATAACAATCCAAGCTTTGATCTATATTTTAAACACGATATCCAAAGTGGAACGGTTAAGATAAAAGATAAAAACGGTAACTTGGTCAAAACTTTAACTTTGCAACCTCAAAAAGGAGGAGTTCTAAACTTTGACTGGGACGGTACTGATGATAGCGGTAAAAGAGCACCGGAGGGTGAATATAGCATCAGCGCCGAATATAGTGACGGAAGTAGCGGAAGTTACACTACGGCTTATGGAAAATTTCCTATAGAATCAGTCAAATTTGATAAAGGCAATGCTCTTTTAAAACTTGGCAATAGCTATTATGCTCTTAGCAAAATAAAAGAGATATCTGAATAAAGGAAAAAGATGAATAGATCTTTTTACAATGGCGTAAGCGGCATAAAGACACATCAATTTGGCATAGATACTTGGGCAAACAATATCGCCAATGAAAACACATACGGTTTTAAAGAGAATTTACCTGAATTTGAAAATAGTTTCTCTCAAATATTAAGCACCACAGATTTTAGCCCCACTATGGATGATGTTGGGCTTGGTAGCAATGTGCAAAGAACAAGTTTAGATCTAAAGCATGGAGAATGGATCAATAGCGAAAATGGATTTGATACAGCAATATCTGGAGATGGATGGTATGGCTTTAAAGGAGAAGAGTTTAACTACTATACAAAATTGGGAGCTTTTAAAATTGATGATAACGGCGATCTCGTAAATGCTGCAGGTCAGTACCTACTAGGTACGGAAAATACATCAATAAAACCTGCTCAACTTTCAGAAGCCAAACTTAAAGAGTTTGGAAAAGAATACACTTCTGAAGGCTTAAAAGATCCTACAATTTATACTTTAGACCTATCTGGTGATACTCCTTTAGATAGTGTTGATAAACAGGGCAAGATACATTTGCCAACATTTTTATATCTCCCTCCAGTTCCTACTCAGAACATAACCTTTGGTGGAAATTTAAATATTGAAGTGGAGTCACAAATAGATGAAACTACAGGAGAAGAGGTGGCAAAAAGTTCTGATCATTTCACTACAAGTATTATCAATAGTGATGGTAGTAAAAATATATTGGATATGACTTTTACAAGAGAGTTTCCAGGACCTACTATCGGAACTTCTTGGCAAACTAACTTTAAAGTACTTAAAGATGTGGGAGTAAAACAAGAGGGGATCAGTTATGATCCTAATCAATATGTAACATATCCAAATAACGATACTCTTTATCAAATTATAGATTCCAAGGATGGTTCACTCACATTTAACGGAACAGGAGCTTTAACTTCAGCAAATATACCACAATTGTCCAATGATGGAGTTAGTATAAATGTTAACTTAGGCACTCCTTTAGATCCAAATATATCAAATAGTGGATATGATGGAATGACAGCTATCAAAGGTTTAGGACACGAAGCAAAAACAGTCAAAAATGATGGAAAAGAAGAGGGCATATTTACAGATTATAAAATTACTTCTGATGGAAATATTATAGCAAATTTTTCAAATGGAGATAGTGGTTCTGTTGCAAAAATTGCTATATTTCATTTTCGAAATGATGGAGGATTGCAAAAGATAAGTGGTACTATGCTTAAATCTACCCCAGATAGTGGAAAAGCAACTTTTTATACAAAAGATGGAGTTGCAATAAATGGTAGCAGCATCATTACACATAGACTTGAAAATAGTAATGTTCATTTAAGTACAGCTATGACTGAGCTAATTATAATGCAAAAAGCATTTGATGCAAATGCAAAGAGTATCACTACAAGTGATCAAATGATACAAAAAGCTATCAATATGAAAAGATAAAAACAGGGCTTAGGTTTTAGGATTTAGGATTTAGAACTAATTACGATCCGAGCGAAGCGATAATTCCGCAGGAATGAGGACAATCACTAATCAAAAATTGGAACAAAATTTGCTTTATAAAATATACAAAAACTAAAAAAATTATAAAAGGATCTAACCATGATGAGATCACTATGGGCTGGAGTTTCCGGCTTACAGGCACACCAAATAGCAATGGATGTAGAGGGAAATAATA
>JALUMZ010000175.1 GCA_027055635.1 Campylobacteraceae bacterium | reverse complement strand
ATTTTCAACTGACAAAACTAATTCTATGAAACAATTTTTTAAAACAGTAGTTATGAATTATCTTTTAAAAAATGGAGATGCTCATCTCAAAAATTTTGGACTTCTCTTTGATAAAGATTTTAAAACTATAAAGTTCGCCCCTGCCTATGATATTGTAACTACTACCGCTTATATCTTTAAGGATAAACCTGCTTTAACACTTGATGGCAAAAAAATATGGCACTCAAAAGATACTTTGATAAATTTTGGTCAAAAATACTGCCTTCTTTCAAAAAAAGAGGCTTTGCAAAATTATGAAGAGTGTGAAGATGCCCTGAAAGACTCTATAAAAGAGTTAGAAAACTATATACAAAACAATCCTCATTTTAAAGTGATAGGAAAAAGAATGCTTAATAGTTGGCAGTTATCACTAAGAGGCAAACCTTTAAAGGAGATAAGTGATGATACTATCAGAGATTGGAAGTAAAGTTAAAAGCCTTAGAAAAGAGAAAAATATAAGTCAAGAAGCTTTAGCAAAAATTGTGGGGATAAGCAGAAATACACTCTCTAAACTTGAAAATGGATACATTGCAAATATATCCATCGTCACACTTGATAGGGTTCTAAATGTTTTAGGGTACCAGATAGATATTAAACCCCATAATCCCTTTGCCTAAGAGATGGCACGATTCAATGCCAAGAGTATCTCCTCTTCACTGTGCCACTCTTTGCCATCTACTGATTTTTCATTTTTACCTGTGATTCCGTCTATACAGCCAAGACTTAAGATATGCTCCATATATTCTTCAACCTCGTCAATAGAAGGAAGTAACTTTTTCCTTGTAAAAAATTGCAAATAAGCGATAAATCCATAAGCCCCCCAATTTGAAACAGAAGCGATGATAGGATAATCACACTCAACAACACAAGGACTTACATGTAGAGTATTTTTGATAAATTCTCTAAAGTTTCCCATACCTATTTCATTTCCACCATCACCTATGGCAAATGTAGGGGCACTTTTACCTGCTTGCATAAAAAGCTCATCCAAAGGAGCAGTAAATTCACCTATGTCTATGCCTTTTGAATTTAGATATTTTCCCTCATCATCACGCCCTAATCTCTCTATGGAGATATGGCAGATAGGGTTGTACTCTTTTAATATTTTTTTATTCTCTTTTTTTCTTGTTCCACTTAAAGGCATATATAAAGGAGTTATATCTTTAAAATACTCCAAGCAGTATCTATCACTTACAATCACAGGCTTGTAGCCCAACTTTTCAAGTGCTAAAGCTAAAAAATATGTCCCTACCGGTCCATCAGTTTCAGCATGACCTTGAACATAAAAGCCCGTATATAAAAATACTGTTCCGCTATCTAATTCGAGAAAATTCTCTACCGCTTTTCTACAAAATTGAGTTCTTGGGTACTCTTTTTGTATCAGATCCATACCCCTCGTGGAGTAATTTAATATGATTTCATCTACTGTTTTATTGTTTTTCATGGTAAATTATTCTATAATTAAAAAGCTTAAAAAGAGATACAAAAGTACAACAAATCAAAAATAATATTGAAGAGAAGATTTTGATTTTTGGGTTGTAAAATTGTGTGCTACAGGCAAAAATGCAACTATAGCGAGCTTTGCTCATTATAGTGCGTAAGTGTATTATAAAAAGAGGAACTACCATGAATGCAAAAGAGTTAAGAGCAAAGATAGCAAAGGGTGAGTTTGTGAAACCAACTGCTGGATATTGTGAAGGATTTGTACAGGCAAATATGTTTGTGATTCCAAAAAAATATGCTAAAAGTTTTGAAGAGTTTACCAAAAAAAATTCAAAAGCGATGCCGCTTCTTGAAGTAGTAGAGAATGGATACAGAACAAAAGTTTTAGCAGACAATGCAAACCTTTTAAATGAACTCCCCCTATACAATATCATCGAAAATGGAAAAGTTACAAAACAGGTTCAAAGCATAGAGGATTATTATGATAAAGATCTAGTCTTTTTTCTGATAGGTTGTAGTTTCACCTTTGAATCATCACTTTTAAAAGCAGATATAGGCTTAAGGCATGTGGAACAAAATGTAAATGTCTCTATGTATAGCACAAATATCAAATTAAACCCTGTGGGTATCTGGAGAGGAGATATGGTCGTATCCATGCGACCAATCGCAAAAGAGAGAGTAGCAGATGCTTGTGTAGTTACTAGCCACTACCCAAATATGCATGGAACTCCCATCCAAGTAGGCTACCCCGAAATGATTGGTATCAAAGATATAAACAATCCCGAATATGGTGATGCAGTTGAGATAAAAAAAGATGAAATTCCACTCTTTTGGCCATGTGGTGTAACTCCTCAAAATGCCTTGCTAGATGTAAAACTCCCTTTTGCAATCACACATGCACCCGGACACATGTTTGTCTCAGACAGAAGAGATGAGGAGTATTATCAATAAATAGACGGCAAAAGTGTCGTAAAAAATGGTACAAAAGTTATCAAGAGTAGATCAAAAATCATAATCAGCAAAAAGGGAATGATAGCTTTTGAAATCTCTAGTATCTTGCTTTGTGCGATGGAACTAGAGACCATCAAACATATACCAAGTGGTGGCGTTAGCATACCGATAGCAAGGTTTGTTACTATCATTACACCATAAGTTAAGGGATCTACGCCTAAGTTATTTAGTAACGGTGTGATAACCGGTACAAAGAGTATCAAAGATGCCGTAGTCTCCACAAATGTTCCCATAACAAGCAGAAAAAGATTTATCGCTAGCAAAAGTATATATTTGTTATCTCCTAACAGCAAAAAACTGTTTGTGAGTAGCTGTTGTACATTGTGCATGGAGAGAAACCAAGAAAAAACTGTTGCTATTGAGATGATGATGAGTATGATGGAGCTTGTATTTATCGCATAAATCGCAGCCTTGTATATCTTTTTAAAGCTAAGCTCTCTATATACCACGCTACTTACAAAAAAAGCGTACAAAACTGCAACTGCGGCCGACTCAGTAGCAGTAAAAAGCCCTCCAAGTATGCCACCAACAACGATAAAAGGTATGCCCAAAGCCCAGATAGCATCTCTAAAAGCTTTTTTAAACTTGATAAAACTAAACTCTCTTTTATCACTATCCATATTGAAATTTCTAGTCTCAAAAACAACCAATGCTATAAGCGACAAACCTATAAGCAATCCCGGCAACACTCCCGCTAAAAAGAGCTTGCCCACAGATATATTTGCGATAAATGCAAATATAATCATAGGAATACTTGGCGGAATAATCACTCCGATAGAGCCACCGGTCGCTATGATAGAAGCTGCAAAATTTTTATCATAGCCTTTATCTTTCATAGAGGGTATCAAGACCGAACCCACCGCGGCAGTATCGGCGGCCGCAGAGCCTGAAACCCCGGCAAAGAGCATACTTGAGAGTATAGATGTTATCGCTAAACCACCTTTAAAATGCCCCACAAGAGACTCAGAAAAATCAACGAGTCGTTTTGAGATACCACCTTGGTCCATCAAGCTCCCTGCCAACATAAACAGAGGAACTGCCAAAAGAACATAAGAGTTCACACCGTCAAACATCTTTTGTGGCACCATAAAAAGTGGCAAATTTGAAGCAACAAAGGCAATAGCAGTTGATATGCCGATAGATAAAAATACCGGGATAGATAAAAGTATAAGCACTAAAAGAAGTAAAAGTAAAAATATCATCTGTTTTTCACGACCTCTTTTAATATATCATCTACGCAGTAGAGTATCCAAACCATAGCAGAGATAGGCAAAGCTGCAAAAGGAATCGCATAGGGAATTTGGAGAGTTGCGGTTGTCTGCATCATAAAGAGCGGGAAAAGCTTGATACAGCCCAACACTATCACTGTCCAAAAAGCTATAAATAACATAGCGATGAAAATTTCGATATTTTTTCTCATATTATCTGATATATATATATAAATCGTATCAATTCTTATGTGAGCTTTGTGTTTGTGAGCCATAGTAGAGCCTAAAAATACAATATATGCCAAAAGATAACGAGCCACTTCATTTGACCAATATATCGAATCATTTAGAGCATATCTATAAAAAACAGCTACACCTAAAAGCAAGGATAGCAAAAATAGAAGTGATACGACAAACTTGCTTATCAGCTTGTTTGCCATATCGCTTAGAGTTGAAACAAATCTGGCAATTTTACCCATATTTTACTGTGCTAAAATCTCTTCAAGATACTTCTTTGCAACTCCGTTAAATTGACTCTTAAGAGGCTTTACCTTAGCTTTAAAAGAGGCAAGATCAGGATTTTCATCTATAATCATACCCTGCTTTTTTAAATCACTCAAGAAGAAATTAGCTTTGTCTCTATTGAGTTTTCTCTCATATATAGAGGCCTCCCTGCTGGCTTTGAAAAGTAACTCTTGATATTTCTTAGGAAGTGAATCATAAAAACCTTTGCTACCGACAAAAACCAAAGCAGAGTAAACATGTCTAGTTAGAGTAAGATACTTTTGTACTTCATACAGCTTATACTGGTCGATAACAGCTAAAGGATTCTCTTGTCCGTCTATCACATGTTGAGATAGTTGAGTATATATAGGCCATGGCATAGGAGTTGGATTTGCACCTATATCTTTCCATATATCTATCTGAAGTTGAGAATTCATAACTCTAATTTTTAATCCCTTTACATCACTTGCCGAGTGGATTGGTTTTTTTGAGTTTGTTATATTTCTAAAACCGTTCTCTAAAAAGTGGTAACCCACCAAGTTTGCTGATTTAAAACTTTTCAAAATCTCTTGTCCAATTTTACCATCAAGTATCTTATCAACCTTTGCAAAACTATCAAATATAAACGGAAACTCTATCGCTTTGATAGAGGGAACAAATTTATCGATAGGACCGGCGGTTATAACACCCATCTGGAGTGCATTTAGTTGCAATTGTTGCAATATGCTAGTCTCACTACCAACAGATTTTGAGTGATGTATGTTTACCACTATATCTCCACCACTATCTTTTTGGACTATATCCTTAAATTTTTTGGCTGCTTTATAGTGAAATGAGTTTGGTGTAGTAACTATACCTAACTCAACAGTATAAGTGCTAGCAGACAAAGCTAGCGGTAACGCAAAAAGTGCCAACACAGGCACAAAAATTCTCTTCATAACTTTTTCTCCTTTTTAACTGACCTTACATACTAGACACATATCTGAGTGGTATAAGTTGCCCTCAATTGCGTCGTTAGATTTTCTCACCTTAGCTTTGGCTAGGCTCTCAAAAATCTGCCTTGCATATGACACTTTCTCTTTTTGCTCAGATATGTGTTTAGTGCGTAAGGTCAGTTATTAAATTTAAAACTGATTTTACCATAAAAACTATATATTTTAAAACTATTAGTTGATATTTTGCTCTAACCTTATCTAGTTTTACCCTCTACTATAGGCACAAAAAGGCAGTTATCTAACTCTTGTTTTTGGATATTGTCTTTGGTTTTTGTATATCTGGTTATAACTTGTTTGCCATTTTTATCTATGGGCACTACTAAGATACCTCCTATTTTCAACTGTTCAAATAACTTTGTAGGCACTTCCTTGATGGATGCAGAGAGAAGAATACGGTCATAGGGTGCAAAATCTTTCCAGCCATTTTGTCCGTCATCAAATCTAACATTTATACTGTGTATGCCTAGTGCTTTAAATCTCTCTTTTGCCTCTTTTGCTAGCCTCTCTACTCTCTCTATGCTAAAAACTCTACGAATTAATTTACTTAATACCAGAGCCTGATATCCGCTTCCACACCCTATCTCTAGCACACTGTCAACTCCTCTACATGTAAGAGCTTGGGTCATCTTTGCAACTGTGAGTGGAGAGCTTATCCATTGGTCTGCAACCAAGGGTAAAGCGTCTAATTTGTAAGCATGTCTCCCAAACCCTTTTGGTACAAAAAGCTCTCTTTCACTACTTGCTAGAGCATCATAAACACTCCTGTCTATTTTGCATATTTTTGCTATCTCATCTGCCATTTTTTTTGATTTTTCCAACCTCATCTTTAGGGCAAAATTCTCATCTCTTATCATCTGATTAGTCCTATATCCATATATCTTCTCATTTTTTTTATCAATCTTTTGTCATATTTTGCACTTATGAGTCTCAAGTTATCTCCATCGATCACCTCTCCAAACGGATCAATTACACAGCTTCCTGATGCCATATCTTCATCTGTGCTGTTTGATACCACCACAAAACATTGATTTGCTATGGCTAGAGCAGTGCTAAGTGCTCTTAAGTGTGATTTTCTTGGCTTTCCCCAGTATGAGGGTATCAGGATAATATCTGAGCCTCTAAGCTTCTCCCAAAGCTCTATAAACCTTAACTCGAAACAGATAAGTATAGAGATTTTTACTCCATGCACATCGATTACTTTTATCTCTTTTGTATTTCCGCTTTGAAAATACTTTGGTTCTCCACCCAAAGCAAATAGTTTAACTTTTGCTTGAGAATAGACCTCTTTTGTATCGCAAAATATCTTTGCATTGTTGTAAAATTTGCCATCTACTTTTTGAGTCAGAGTCAGGCACAAACTCTTATGCCTTGAAAGCTCTCTTAGTCGAGGTAAAATTTTTCGAGAAAACTCTGCACTCTCTTCTAGATTTTCATAGCTATAGGCACTCAAACAGAGCTCCGGCGCTAAAATCAAGGAGTTCTTATCGCAACTTGTCACAAGTTTCCCAAGAGTCTCAAAATTCTCTTCAAAACTCTTAGTCGCATAATCAAACTGAAGAGAAATTAACCTAGAAATCATCAAAACTGAGGCTTCCTTTGCTGTAATTTGCCACATTTCCTTCAAAAAAGTTCGTCTTTTGTTCGTTGAATTTTGAAAAATCATCTACCCATTTTATGGGGTGGTTTGCATTGTACATTTTATCAAAACCGACAGCTGTTAGCCTATCGTCTATGAGGTAGTGGATATACTCCTCTATAATCTCATCAGTAAAGCCCATTATCTGATTTTGAGTGATATATTTTCCCCACTCTATCTCAAGTTCTCCTGCCTTTTGAAACATATCAAAAACCTTTTTTTCAAGCTCGGGAGTAAAGAGATCGGGGCGCTCTTTTCTTGTAGAGTTTATCATGTTTTGAAAAAGCAGTAGATGTGTTATCTCATCTCTTTGGATAAACCTTATCATCTGCGCACTTCCTAGCATCTTCCCTGCTCTTGCCAAGGCATAAATAGCAGTAAATCCTGCGTAGAAGTAGAGTCCCTCCAAGATTTGATTTGCAAACATCGCAAGTAAAATTTTCTCATCTGTCACATCACCTGCAAGCTCTTCATAAACACTAGAGATATAGTCATTTTTTCTTCGTAAAACCTCATCATGTTTCTCCATCTCATATATCAAGTCAGTATTATCACAAATCGCTTCAACCATAACCGCATAAGATTTTGAATGGTTTGCTTCCTCATAAGCTTGACGAACCAATATAGCATTGATTTCTGGGGCTGTTATATAAGGGTTTATATTGTCTGCTAGGTTATTTGTTTGAAAACTATCCATACTGATGAGTTGCGACCAGACCAAATCATACATTCTCTTCTCAGAATCAGTCAGATTTCTGTTATAGTCCATAACATCTTTGGTGGTATCTACCTCTTTTGGAAACCATGTATTTGCCTCCATCATATCCCAAAGTTTAAGTGCCCATTGGTATTTAGCTTGGGTAAAATTCAAAATTCCATGGGGATTTCCACCAAATATCCGTCTATCACTCAAACTCTCATTTGATTCAGGGTTATATATATGTTTTCTATTCATCTGTATGCCTTTTTGTTTCTGACCATACATATCACAATGAGCAAAGCTACAAAAAGTAGAATTTTTTGGGAAAAAATGTTTACGGTCAGTTAGTTTTTCTCTATTTTACCAAAAAGAAGCTAAAATTCTCGGAAATTTAGTGGAATTTTCTCTTTTAGTTTAGATATATCTATCTCTTTTTTTTGTTGCTCTGTTTTTCCTACGGTATCCTCTACATGAAGGTAGTTTTGCAGGTGATAGACACCCTTGTAGCCTAAAGAGCTTAAATCATCTATTATAAGATTTATATCATCTTCATTTAACAGGCTTGAGTGCACTGTTGTTCTGACTTCAAATGTAAAATCTGCTCTGATGAGATAGATAAGTGTATCCATAAAATCGTTAAAATTTTTATTTTTCGTTATCTCTTCAAATCTCTGTTTGGGTGCTTTATAATCAAGTGCTATATAGTCTATTAAGTTCTCTTGTATCAACTCTTTTATGAGTGTAGTATTTGTTCCGTTTGTGTCTATTTTGATCTTGAAACCTAATTTTTTTATCTCTTGACATAACTTCTTAAGGTGTGGATAGAGTGTACATTCGCCACCACTAAGCACGACTCCCGTGAGCCTGTTTTGCCTTGTTGCCAAAAAATCCAATGCACTTTGGATACTGATAACTCCCTCACCAAACACTATGGGAGTATTGTAGCAGTAGGGACATCTCATATTGCATCTACAAAACCAAAATATAGACGCTAGATTTTGCGGAAAATCCAGCGTCGTAAATTTTGTGATGTCATAGAGTGGACTATCGGTGAGAAAGTCTCTGCACAAACTGTACTCTCTCTTTATGCTCTCCTGTCTTTCCTACATTGAAACTCTCCACAGGTCTGTGGTAGCCCATCACTCTTGTATAGACGATACATTTAGTTCGCTCCTCTTCCAAACTCTTAAGCAATTCGTTTTTGCTCATCTAATTCTCCTTTGTGTTTTTCTATCAATTCTTTATCACAATATGGACAGTACTCGTGTTCGCCACTAATATACCCATGTTTTTCGCAAACAGAAAAAACAGGCGTTATGGTAAGATACGGCATCCTATAGTTTGATATAACACTTTTTACCATCTGCCTGCATGCTTCTATGGAGCTTATCCTCTCTTTCATATAGAGGTGCAAAACTGTTCCACCGGTGTATTCACACTGCAAATCATCTTGTAAATCAAGTGCCTCAAAAGGATCATCGGTAAAATCAGCAGGAAGTTGAGAAGAGTTCGTATAGTAAATATTTTCATCCATTCCTGCCTGCAAGATATCAGGATATCTCTTTTTGTCCTCTTTGGCAAATCTATATGTTGTTCCCTCTGCCGGTGTTGCTTCAAGGTTATATAAGTTTCCACTCTCTTCTTGGTAAATTACCAACTTTTCCCTCATAAACTCTAATATTTTTGTAGCAAATTTCATTCCATAGCTATCTGATATATCATGCTTGTCTTCGGTAAAATTTCGTATCATCTCATTTAT
>JALUMZ010000174.1 GCA_027055635.1 Campylobacteraceae bacterium | reverse complement strand
CTTTTATGGTAACCGAGTTGCTTCCTAGCTCTTTTTCTATATTAAAACCATTTTTTACACCAAAATAGACTCTAAGACCACTCTTTGCAAATCCAAACTCAAGAGTATCACCTTTTTTTATATTGTAAGTTCTCCATATAGCAACCTCTTTAGAATTTATAAGAAATTTACAATCTGCCCCTGTTATAGCGATAGTACATGACCCATTGGCTTCTAGTTTCAATCCGCCAAGCGTAATCTCTATACAATTTGTACCAAATGGATTTTGCAATAACAAGTTTAAAGCACTATAAGCATACTCGTCCATAACTCCAGAATTCGTTATGCCCTTATCACAAAGACCAAATCTACCCAAATCTTCAACCAAAGAGAGAATTCCTCCGTCTATAACTCTAAAAAAACTCAAATCACACCACCATGTTTCAAAAATTCATCTCTACTAATTGCTCTAAATTTCACCCAATCGCCAATGCTCAAATATGAAAAACCATCTAAATTTTTGTCAAACATATCAAGATATGTTCTACCTATTATATTCCAACCACCTGGACTTTGGATTGGATATATGGCACTTTGATTATCTGCAATTCCCAAACTCCCTTTTGGAATTTTTGCCCTAGGGGTATCTAATCTTGGAGTTGCTATTTTGGTATCAACTTCACCCAAATATGCAAAACCGGGCAAAAACCCTATCGTATAAACTCTATATATAGTCGATGAGTGTAGCTCTATAACTTCTTTGATACTTAGATTTGATAATTTTGAAATTCTATCCAAATCAAAGCCAACCTCTTCACTATAATACATAGGTATTTCTACCAATTTACCCTCTTGTCCCTCCTCTTTCAACTCCAAAGATATAGTCTCTTTTAAGTATTTGGTAAACAGATCACTATCATACTTCTCTAAATCAAAACGAATCAAAATAGATGTATATGATGGAGTTATATCTATGATGCCACTATCTTTAGAATCTTTAAGCAGGGCATAGTTATGTTGTACTAAATCCACACTCTCTTTTGATATAGAGTTTGAAAAATAGACTATAATGCTATCGACTGATGCAATTTTATACTTTATCAACTAAATACCCCCTCATAGCTTCTACCATGCTTAGTGCATGGGCATTGTCTCCATGCACACACAAACAATCAACCTTAAATTTTAAGGTTTTACCTGTATGTGATTTTATCGCACCATTTTTAATCAAGAAATCCAATCTCTCTAGCACCTCATCACTTGAGCCCAATACCGCATTTGGCATACTTCTTGGCATCAAAGAACCATCATCCATATATGCTCTATCTGCAAAAGCTTCAAATAAAAGTTTCACACTAAAGCTATCTGCTACATCAAAGTAATCTTGGTTTTTTGATGAACTTAAAATCATGAGTTTGAGATTTTTATCGTATTTTGAAATTGCACCTACTATAGCTTCAAAAACTTTTATATCCTTCATCATTGTATTGTATAATGCCCCGTGAGGTTTGACATACTCAACTTTTGCACTATTTGCCTTGCAAATGGCTTCCAATCCTCCAATCTGGTATATGATAAAATTCTCTATCTCTTTTTGTGTGCATTTCATATCTCTTCTTCCAAAGCCGACTAGATCAGGATACCCCGGATGTGCTCCTATAGTCACACTATTTTTACAAGCCAATATAACAGTTTTATCCATAGTTACCGGATCACCTGCATGAAAACCACAGGCGATATTTGACATATCTATTAAAGGCATTATTTTTTCATCTAATCCCATTTTCCAAGAACCAAAACTCTCACTCATATCACAATTTAGTTTGATCATCAGATTTTCCTTGCTATTTTTTTTCCAAATTTCACATTTTTTCCAGCTCTACATGTAAACTCTATAGAATCTTTTTGAAAAAACATCACGATGGTCGAGCCCATCTCAAACTTTCCTAACTCTTGAGCTTTTTTCAAAATAATTCCATTGTAGTCATAATGAGTTATGTCTCTCTTGTCAGAATTTGTTTGAATTCTATCATCAAAAACAAAACTCATTTTACCTACATTTAAAGCACCAACAAAAACCATGTAAAAAAGCTTTTTATCCAATGTCTCACACTCAAGAACAACTCTCTCATTTTTTATAAAAAGGCTTGGTATTTTTTGAAGATATTTTATATTTACAGGATACAATTTTCCCGGTATATGCACTGCTTTATTAATCTTCATATCAACAGGGGAATGGTAGCGATGATAATCTTTTGGCGATAGATAAAAATTTATATATTTTCCATCTGTTATCTTCTCTTTTTCCTCTTTGTTTATCTTATCGCCTATCAAGTCAGATACGCTATAAGTAAATCCTTTTATCTGTAGAGCCAAAGTACTTTCT
>JALUMZ010000173.1 GCA_027055635.1 Campylobacteraceae bacterium | reverse complement strand
AAATTCATAGTCTAATTCTTTAAAGACTTCAAATGTCTTAGAGATTATAGTTTTTGTTATCTTGTCATATACTTTTATTTTTTTTGCAGTAGGTATAAAATTTTGTGGAGCATGCACTATACCCTCATCATCCATCAATCTAGACAGGGCTTCGTATTTGACTATTTTATCAGTTTTATTGTCTAATATAGGTTGAAAATATGGTATCAATCTCGAGTCATCTAGGGCATTTCGAATCTTTGTAGCAAATTTTAGATTTTTCTCATATTCATTGTCTATATTCATACTGTCTTCATATATATGATAATCCAATAGCTTTTCTTTTGCATATCTTAAAGCCATATTTACTTTTGAAAAGATATTTTCCACACTATTGGTAGATGCGCTTGCAAATGTTAAATCAACAAATATCTTAGTATCAGCATATGCGAAACTCAAGTGTGATAGTCTCTCAACTATATCTTTTAGGTATCTATCAAGCTCATAAAATCTCAATTTTTTATCCAATAAAACACCAAACTCATCACTTGCTATTCTGTATATTTTCTCTTCTACTAGTGTATCGTTTAGCTTATTGGCAAGTGCTTCAAGTATAAAGTCTCCAACAACAAAACCATAAAAATCGTTTAAAATCTTAAAATTATCAATATTTAATACGATCAGCGTAAAATCTAAGCTTTCTTCTATGTCAGATCTTAATTTATACAAGTTCGGTAAAGATGTCAAATTATCAGTATAATATTGTAGTAGCAACCTACTTCTAGCAAAATTTAACTCTTTTTTGATATCTTCAATACTTTCCAAAATATACCTTTGTAGTCATTTATCTATATTCTAGCTAAATCTTGTTAAAATTTCTACATGTATAAAGTACCTAACCAAAATCAACAATAGTTAACTGATTAGATACTTAAAATGGAGAGATAAATTGGCACTATTAGACTTATTAGATATCAGCAAGGCTTATGAATCCAAGCAGATACTTTTGGATATTAATTTCTTTATAAATCAGGGCGATAGAGTTTGTATCATCGGTAAAAATGGTGGTGGAAAATCCACCCTGATGAAAATCATAAACGGCTCTTTAAAATGTGATGACGGAAGGCGAATTGTACAAAGATTTTTAAAAGTTGATATGCTTGATCAGGCACCGACATTTAAAGACAATATAAGTGTAAAAGAGGCTATTGAAGAAAAACTTGAAAATCTAAAATCTGCAAAAAGTGAATATCAAAGAGTAACAAAAAAGCTAGAGAGTGATTTTGAAAACAGAAGTTTATTAAAGAGGCAAGAGGAGCTGATCAATTTTCTTGATACTCACAATGCTTGGAATTTAGATGATAAGATACACAGAGTTTTACAAAAATTTGATCTCAAAGAGTATGAAAATAGAGCTGTAAATCTACTTAGTGGAGGAGAACAGCGTCGTGTAACTTTAGCTGGATTGATTTTGCAAAAACCGGATATACTGCTTTTAGACGAACCTACAAATCATCTAGATGTCTATATGGTAGAGTTTTTAGAGGAGATGCTCTTAAAAGAGAATTTTACTCTTGTATTTATCTCGCATGACAGGTATTTTATAGATGCTTTAGCTACAAAAACTGTAGAGATAGACAATTGCAGGCTCAGAACTTTCAAAGGCGGATATCAGGACTACCTAAAGGCAAAGGAGATGATTTTAAACTCTCTAAGCAAGGAGCATGAAAATCTGCTAAAACTCTTAAAGAGAGAGGAAGAGTGGCTCAATCGTGGTGTAAAAGCAAGATTAAAAAGAGATGAGGGTAGAAAAAACAGGGTATTTGAGTTAAGAGAAAAAGCGAAATACAACCCTTCACTCATACACAAGATGAAGCTTGAGCTCCAAAGAGAACAGAAAAATTTCAACCAAACAAAATCGATAAACAGACAAAAGATGCTCTTTGAGATGTATGACATCAAAAAATCACTCGGGGACAAACTTTTGATAGAAAACTTTTCTACTAGAATCTTACAAAGAGACAGGATCGCTGTGGTAGGGAAAAACGGCTCTGGAAAATCTACTTTCTTAAAGATACTTTTGGGTCAAGAAAGTGTTGATAGCGGTATTTTTAAAAAGGGTAATTTTAAGATAGGCTACTTTGACCAACAAAGAGAGATGCTCGATGACGATAAAGATATAATTGAAACATTTTGCCCAAATGGCGGGGATAGAGTACAAGTTAGAGATAAAAATATACATGTTTTTGGCTACCTTAAGAATTTTCTATTTCCAAAAGAAGATTTAAATAAAAAGATTGGAATTTTAAGTGGTGGAGAAAAAAACAGAGTCGCTCTTGCACTTTTGTTTACTAAAGATGTTGATTGTCTTATACTTGATGAGCCTACAAA
>JALUMZ010000172.1 GCA_027055635.1 Campylobacteraceae bacterium | reverse complement strand
TTTGCAAACGGAACAACCTCGCTTGCTACGAATAAAATATTTAACTGTTTTATGATATATCCTTTAATAAAGATGCACCTATTAAGGGCGCATTTTTTAGTTCACTTTTAACTATCTTGCAATCTTTCAGTGATGGTTTCAGTGCGAAATCGTCTATATTTGATAAAATCATATCGAGTAGATATGGATTTGCCTCTATAATTCCACCACCCAAAACTAAAATCTCAGGGTTAAAAAGTGTTATCGTACTACCTACAGCATACAACAATGCCTCTTCAAACTCTTTTAAAATCTCTTTTGCTTTTTGGTTTTTTTCATTTTTTAAAGCTTTTAGGGTTGCTTCTCCTCTGAGCCCATAAAAATTCATCCATTTGATGATGCCCGCGCCGGAGGCAAA
The DNA here is from genome assembly GCA_027055635.1 of Campylobacteraceae bacterium. Classification (GTDB taxonomy): domain Bacteria; phylum Campylobacterota; class Campylobacteria; order Campylobacterales; family Sulfurospirillaceae; genus JAADIZ01. The sequence goes on along the minus strand of JALUMZ010000172.1, from coordinate 1,975 downwards.
ATTTTCTATGCAATTCTCTCTTTTGCAACCACACTTAAAAGGTGCTTTTTTATAGGGTATATGACCTATTTCACAAGCTAGATTATGACTGCCTTTTATGATTCGCCCATCGCTTATCACACCTAGTCCAAGCCCCGTACCAACATATAAAGCAGAGATATTTTGGCTTTTTCTTGTTTGTGCTTCTGCTATCACCGCGCAGGTTAAATCGTTCTCTATATATAAAGAGATGTTATATTTTGTTTTAAAATACTCTCTTGTGTTTGCTATATCAACTTTTATATTTGGAGAGTCTATGATGACTCCGTCTTCTACTTGACCAGCGTAAGATATGCCTATAGTTTTGATGTCGCTATATCTTTTTAGAGTCTCTTCTATAAAAGAAACCAGTCCTGCTTCGCTGTTTTTGCCGGCAAATGAGAGTATGGATTTGCCGTTTTTGTAAATGATTGCTCTCGTGTTTGTTCCGCCTATATCTATAGCTAAATTCATGATAAAATCTTCCTGTAAAGTTCTATATATTTTTCTGCACTTTTTATAAAAGAGAAGTTGCAACTCATATCAAATCTTCTCATCTCTTTTGCATTTTTTAGTTTCAATGCTCGTCTTATCGCTAATATAAAAGATTTTTTACTAGGTTTTGAAAAGACGATTCCTTTTCCGCATTTTTTTGTTTTTTCGTGTACGCTGTCTTTTAGTCCTCCTGTGCTATGGACTATGGGGAGTGTTCCGTATCTCATGGCTATCATTTGGTTGAGTCCGCATGGCTCAAAGAGTGAGGGCATAAGTAAAAAATCTCCAGATGCGTAGAGTTGGTGCGATAGGTTTTCATCATAGCCAAATATCAGCTCAAAATTTTTATACTTTTTTACAAACTCCACAAGAGGTACTCTGTATTCACTGCTTCCTTCGGTTAAGATTATAAGATTTAACTCTTTTTTCAAAAAATCTTCCAATGAATCAAGAATTATGCCAAATCCCTTTTGCTCTACTAGTCTGCTTATCATTATAAAAAGCGGTAGATTTTCATCTTTTAGTTTTGTTTTTTTGAGCAACTCTTTTTTATTCTCTTTTTTTATGCTTAGTGAGTTTTTATCATAGTTTTTGAAAATTGTCCTGTCCGTTTTAGGATTGAAAAAATCTGTATCGATTCCATTTAGAATTCCGCTTAATTTCTCTTTGTAAAAGTTCAAGAAGCCATCAAGTCCACATCCAAATTTTGGAGTTAAAATCTCCTTGGCATAAGTTGGACTGACAGTCGTGATGGCATCACTGTATCTGATGCCCGCTTTCATAAAGTTACATTTGCCCCAAAACTCTAAATCTTGAAAATTAAAATGCTCACGGCTGATGCCTAGTCTATCTAAGGTTTGCACTTCAAAAATCCCCTGATATGCGAGATTGTGTATAGTAAAAACCGTCTTTATGTCACTATTTTTTAACCAAAAGGCACTAAGTGCACAGTGCCAATCATTTAGATGAACAAGCTCTACATGTAGAGATGATGCAAGAGAGCATATAGCCTTGCTAAAGATGCCAAATCTCATATCGTTGTTCGCATAAGCTCCACCGTCTCCATATAGATTTTGTGTATCGCTTAAAAGCGGTGCTTTTATAAAGTAAGTCAGGATATCTTCATCAAGCCTGCTTAAAATCTCTATCTTGTAGTTTATGCCTCCTAAATTTATACCATATTTTATGTCTGTTTTGTCAAATTTAGACTCATCCATAAAACCATAAAAAGGCATAACGCGGATTATATCTACCTCTTTTTTCAGTGCTTTTGGAAGTGAACTTGCCACATCAGCTAATCCTCCGCTTTTTGCATAAGGAAAAATTTCACTAGATGCAAAGAGGATTTTCATCTCAAGAGCCTTGCACACTCTTCGGGAGAGACGGGATTGATAGTCATATTTGTTGAAAGCTCAAACCCTCCTAGTCTGTAAATTCTTGGGACTATGTGAAGAGTAAAGCG
>JALUMZ010000171.1 GCA_027055635.1 Campylobacteraceae bacterium | reverse complement strand
CAGTTATATAGTACTCTTTTTGCTGATTTGTATTTGTGAGTTTTTTTAGATTTTCTTTTAAAAAATCTGAATCAAAGAGATATACTCCAGCATTTACTTCTTTTATCTCTTTTTGTTGCTCTGTTGCATCTTTCTCTTCAACTATCATATCTACACTATTGTCTCTGTCCATAATCACTCTGCCATAGCCTGTAGGATTTTCACAACTAAAAAAGCTCATTATTAGCTTATGTTTTTCTTGTGTAAAAGGGAGTATATCTTTTGCTTCAAGCAGAGGCATATCTCCATTTAAAACTAAAACTTTTTTATATTTTGGATTTAACTCTCTTAGTGCTCCACCGGTACCTGGAAAATTTTTGACATCTTGAATTTTAAATTTTAAATTATCAAAATATTTTTCCATCTCTTTTTGTATGAGATTTGCTTCATGATACAGTATGACAGTTACATCATCACTTAGCTTTTTTGACTCTTTAATTATATAATACAGCATCTCATAACCGCTTATTTTATGTAAAACTTTTGGAAGTTTTGATTTCATCCTTGTGCCAAAACCAGCAGCCATGATAGCAATTGATATGTTCATATATTTATTCTCCTAAAATATCTACATAAATGTCCGATATTCTAGCCAAAGTTTGTTTTATACCAAATTAAGTGGGCTAAAGATGGTTGGATAACAAAATTTAATCATCTTTTAACCCAAATAAACATAAAATAGTACAGTTATTTTAAAGGTTAAAATATGGATTTAGGAACCGTCGTTGGTTTAGTGCTGACTTTAGCACTTCTTTTTGGTGCAATGGCTATGGGTGTAGGTATAGGTCCTTATATCGATATACCTTCAGTTTTGATTGTATTTGGTGGTACTATAGGTGTTCTTCTTATGGGCTTCAAAATGGAGCAGATGAAGAGTATTGCTAAGTTTTTTATGATCTCGATCAAGCCTCCACAAGAAGATGTAGCAGAGCTAATTAAAAAAATGGTGGAATACTCAACAAAAGCCAGAAGAGATGGTATATTAGCACTTGAAGCAGATGCAAATAACGAAACAAATGAGTTCTTAAAAAAAGGACTCTCTATGGCAGTTGATGGTAATGAGCCAGACACTATAAGAGATTTGCTTGAGATTGACATGGACCAAACAAGCGAAAGACACAAGGCAAATGCTCAAATCTTTGAACAAGTAGGTGGATACTCCGGTGCTATGGGTATGATTGGAACACTTATAGGTCTTGTTGCGATGCTTTTAAATATGTCGGACCCATCTGCGATTGGTCCTTCTATGGCTGTCGCGTTGCTTACTACGATGTATGGTGCTATGATCGGAAATATATTTGGCGGCCCGGTAGCAAATATTTTACTTATACGAGATAGTGATGAAGTGTTAGTAAAGACTTTGATTTTAGAAGGAATCATGGCCATACAATCTGGCGACAATCCAAGAACACTAGAGGGAAAGCTTCTGTCTTTCTTGCCTCCAAAAGATAGAGAAAGTCAATTTAACTAGGATGATTTATGGGTAAAAAAGCAAAACCTTGTGATTGTCCAAAATGTATGCCAGAGTGGTTGGCTGCATTTGGTGATCTCATGTCTCTACTTCTGTGTTTTTTTGTTTTGCTACTCTCAATGTCAACAATGGATGCAAAAAAGATACAAGAGGCTATAGGCTCACTTGCAGGTGCTCTAAGTGTACTGGAGGGTGGTAGCAAGATGGATATAAGCAGAGAAAAACAGCAGCAAATCCAAACAGCAAGTGCTAAAAGCAAAGAGGACACAACAAACTCTATCAGCAATGCAATGAGCAGAACAATCAAAGAGGTAAATGAGATACTTAAAGCAACAGGCTCTCCCCAAGTAACACTAGAAGAGGCAGAGAGTGGTTTTACGATAAGGCTTCCGGGTGCACTTTTGTTTAAACAGGGTTCTTCTCAAATTGAAAATCAAGATGCTATACTTTTTTTAAAAAGAATAGCCCTTATAATTGAGAGATTACCTGAAAATTTGCGTATTAATGTTGTTGGTTATACAGACAATGTTATGCCAGATGTAAAATCTCCATACAGAGATAACTGGGATCTATCCACAGCTAGAGGGGTAAGTGTCGTCAAGGAGTTGATAAAAGACAAAATTTCACCAAAGAGACTGATGGCAGGAGGAAAAGCTCAATACGACCCTATTGCATCAAATGCAACCAAAGAGGGTAGGGCTAAAAATCGTAGAGTAGAGCTAAGATTTTATTCTTCAAGCAACAAAGATAAAAATAGAGCTCAAAAAAGTATTTTAGATATGAAAAAACAAGAGAAGTAATTGAAAAAAAGCATATTTTTCACTCTCTTGTTATTGCCTGTTTTCTTCTTTGGAGCAGACACAATTCCAACTGTTAATCTTTCATTGAGTGCGCCAACAAGTCCGGAACAGTTGGTGACTAGTTTAAATCTTCTTGTTATACTAACTGTTCTCGTCATTGCACCTTCCATTCTATTTATGATGACAAGTTTTCTAAGGCTTGTCATAGTATTTTCATTTTTAAGGCAGGCGTTAGGAACTCAACAAATGCCTCCGAGCAATATTTTGGTTTCCTTGGCTCTTATTCTCACATTTTTTATAATGGAGCCTGTTGCAACTAAGTCATATAATACAGCTATAAAACCATATTTAGCTAAACAAATAGGATATCAAGAAGCTTTTACAAAATCTGTTGAGCCTTTTAAATCATTTATGATAAGAAATACAAGAGAAAAAGATTTGGCACTTTTTTTTAGAATTAGAAAAATCCAAAATCCAAAAAATATAGAAGATGTACCTCTAAGTGTAGCAGCTCCCGCTTTTATGATAAGCGAATTAAAAACTGCCTTTGAGATAGGATTTTTACTCTATTTACCATTTTTAGTCATTGATATGGTTGTGGCATCAGTCTTGATGAGTATGGGTATGATGATGTTACCACCTGTTATGATCTCTTTGCCATTTAAGCTTTTAATATTTGTTTTAGTAGATGGATGGAATTTACTAGTAGGAAGTTTGGTTTCAAGTTTTCATTAAGCATCTATATCTAAATTACCAAAAAAACAGAAATAATTAGGAAAAAAATTGAAAATTGAAGAGTTAATTAAACAAAAAGTGATGGTACTAGACGGTGCTATGGGTACACAGATACAAAATACTGATATACCCACTGATGCATGGAGTGGATTGGAGGGTTGTAATGAACTTTTGAATTCTACATGTGCAGATGCAATAAGCAATATACATAGAGCCTACCTAAAAGCAGGGGCAGACACTATAAAAACAAATACTTTTGGTGCACTTCCTTGGGTATTAAACGACTATAGTATCGGTTCTCGCACATTTGAATTAGCAAAAGATGGTGCAAAAATAGCCAAAGAAGCTTGTATTGAATTTTCTAGTGAAGAAAAACCTCGTTTTTGTGCAGGATCTTTAGGACCTGGAACAAAACTACCATCATTAGGACATATTGGTTATGATGAGATGTATGAAGGGTATAAAATTGCAGCTTTGGGGCTTATAGAAGGGGGAGCTGATCTCTTTTTGCTTGAAACTGCACAAGATCCATTACAAATCAAAGCAGCCCTGCATGCCATAAATGATGCTCAGTTGACTGACGGAAAAAAACTACCAATTATGGTTTCTGTTACTATAGAGCTTAGTGGCACTATGCTGATAGGAACAGATGCTATAACGATAGCTACCATATTGGAGCCTTTTGACATATTGAGTCTTGGTTTTAACTGCGGTACAGGACCGGAACAGGTTAAAAAACATGTTAAGACACTAAGCGAGATATGGGGCAAACCCATAAGTGTGCATGCAAATGCAGGGCTTCCTCAAAATAGAGGAGGGCATAGTTTTTATCCTATGGGGCCTAAGGAATTTACAGATTTACAAGAGAGTTTTTTGGAGTTTCATGGGGTTAGTATTTTGGGAGGATGTTGCGGTACAACTCCACAACATATACTAGAGCTTTCAAAAAGAGTAGGAAATAAAACCCCTCTTTGCCCAAAAGGCAAACATGCTACCTCTTTGGCTTCGCTCTTTGAAACCAGAACAATCAAGCAAGACCCAGCACCATTTTTGATAGGAGAAAGAAGCAATGCTACAGGGTCAAAAGCATTTAGAGAACTTTTATTGGCCGAAGATTACGATGGTACGCTATCTGTTGCTCAACAGCAAGTACGAAGCGGTGCTCACGGCATAGATGTCAGTGTTGGATTTGCAGGAAGGGATGAAAGCAGAGATATGAGAGAAGTTGTAAGTAGATACAACAGTAAAATATCTCTACCGCTCATGCCGGATACTACTCAGCTTCATGCTCTCGAAGTCTCATTAAAGCATATAGGTGGAAAACCTATCATTAACTCTGTTAACCTTGAAGATGGTATAGAAAAATTTGATAAAGTGTGCTCTTTAGCCAAAAGATTTGGTTGTGCTCTTGTTTGCTTGACCATAGATGAGAAAGGCATGGCAAAAACAAAAGAGCAAAAAATTTCAATTGCACAAAGAATTTATGATTTAGCTACACAAAAACATGGTTTAGATCCTCGTGACTTAGTTTTTGATCTACTTACCTTTACAGTTGGAAGTGGCGATGAAGAGTATTTTACCGCTGCTATTGATGTTATAGATGCCATAAGTCAATTTCACCAAATGCATCCTGAAGTAGGTTTTGTTTTGGGGATTTCAAATATCTCATTTGGATTAGCTAAACATGCTAGAGAGTATCTAAATTCTGTTTTTTTACACCATTGCGTTAAGGCAGGGCTTAGCATGGCAATTGTAAATGTAAAAAACACAATCCCTATGCATAAGATAAGTGATGAGCAAAAAAAGATATGTGAAGACCTCCTTTTTAATAATAGAGAAGATGGAGATCCACTTTTTAAATTTATAGAGTACTTTGAAGAGGTAAAAGAGACTAACCAAGAAGAGGAAGATGAGGCATTTGATGCTCTTAGCACCAAGGATAAACTAAAAAAATTACTGATAGATGGCGACAAAGAGAGAATGATGCCGCTATTGGTAAAAGCAAAAGATGAGATAGATGCTCAAATAATAGTAAACAAGATACTTATAGATGCCATGAAAGTCGTAGGTGAGCTTTTCGGAAGTGGTCAGATGCAACTTCCGTTTGTCCTCCAGAGTGCAGAGGTGATGAAAGCTAGCGTTGACTACCTAAACCCATACTTGCCAAAAATTGAAAAAGAGAGTGAAACCACCTTGGTACTAGGTACTGTTAAAGGTGATGTGCATGATGTGGGCAAAAATCTAGTAGATATTATCCTCTCTAACAATGGTTTTAAAGTCATAAACATAGGTATAAAAGCAGATATAGATGATTTTATAAAGACATATAATGAGCATAAAGCTACAGCCATAGGAATGAGTGGCTTGCTTGTAAAGTCCACAAATGTTATGAAAGAGAACCTTGAAAAACTTCAAGCTATTGGTTTGAAAGTTCCAATTTTGCTAGGCGGTGCTGCTCTAACAGATAGTTTTATAGAAAATTATTGCAGACCTATATATGATGGTCCTATATTTTACTGTAAAGATGCTTTTGAAGGAATAGAAGCCATGAGCAGAATAGAAAAAGGTAATTTTAACACTGATTTTGGAAGAAAAAAAGAGATCAAAGTTGAAAAAAAAGAGATAAAAGAGTTAGAGCCCATCCCCGAGTACAATGAGATAAAAATGCCAAGCCGAGATATAGATATACCGATACCTCCTTTTTGGGGTAGAAGAGTGATAAAAGAGGGGATAAGTGATATAGCATTTGAATGGATAAACCATAAGTTACTATTTTCAAGAGCATGGGGTTATAGTGGAAAAGGCATGAGTAAAGAGGAGAGAGCAAAGCAAAGAGATGATGTTTTGTGGCCTCTATATGAAAAAATCAAGGCAGAAGTACAAAAAAAAGAGCTTTTTGACCCGACTATTATCTATGGATACTATCCTTGTAGAAGAGATAAAAACAAGCTATATATACTAAGCCCAAAGAGAGGTTTTTTCAAAGATGAAGATGTCAATAGAGATACTTTAAAAGACAAAGATATACTATATACACTCGATTTTCCAAGGCAGAGAAAAAAGCCTTATAGGTGTTTAAGTGACTTTTTTGCCAGCGATAGAGATGATGTAGTAGCATTTACTTGTGTCAGTGCAGGTTCAGAGTTTAGCAAATATGAACAGGAGTTATATGAAAAAGGAGAGTTTAAAGAGTATCATCTTATCCATGGCTTAAGTGTGGAAATAGCAGAGGCTCTTGCCGAAGTAGCTCACAAACAGATCAGATTGGATCTTGGTATCGCCCAAAATGAAAAACACTCTTTAAAAGATGTCCAAATGAGAGCATATCAAGGGTGTCGCTACTCTTTTGGATATCCTGCTTGTCCAGATTTAAGTGACTCAAAAGTGATATTCGATCTTCTTCATCCCGAGGAGTTTGGCATAGAATTAAGCGAAACCTTCCAAATTCACCCTGAACAAAGCACAACAGCTATGGTTTTACACCATAGAGAAGCTTTATATTTTAGTATATAAAGAGACATCTACACAAAAATAACCAAGGTATCAAGAGTCCATCAATACCTTGGTTACTATCATTAAAGCTCTATATTTTCTATTATACTCAGACCAAATCCGCCTAAGCCTATAAAATCAGATCCTTTTAGAGAAGAAATTAATTTTATATTTTTTATACCAAGCTTGTTAAGTATCTGTGCACCTACTCCATACTCTCTTATTTCTTTGCTAAAAGAGTTTTCATTTCCGATAAATATCAATACTCCACCATTTTTTTTGAGGTACTCTACAGCCTTCATCATGCCATCAAATTTTGCTTTGTCTGCAAACAGTTCATCATCCCACATAATATTATGAAATTTTACTGCTGTTGTCTCAGTAGGCTCTCCAAATTCATATATCGTATGGTGATTTCCTTCATGGTCTACCATATCTATACGCCTTGTTTCTGTGCCCAGAAACAGAACTTTTGAAGATGAAATTTCTCTAACCAAAGATTCATGTTTCATGCGATATTCAACAATATCTGAGATATAGACCATACTGATATCAAACTCTTTGCAAAATTGATCTAGATCAGCTCTTCTTGCCATTGTTCCATCATCCTTCATTACTTCGCAGATAACAGCAACACTATTTAAGCCGGCAAGCTTACAAAGATCAACGGAGCCTTCAGTATGACCTGTTCTTACAAGAGTACCACCTTTTTTTGCTATTAACGGAAATATATGGCCCGGTCTGACCAAATCACTAGCCTTACTCTCTCCTTTAGCAAGTACTTTGATAGTCATATCTCGCTCATAAGCAGAAATTCCTGTTGTGCAATCTTTTGCATCCACGCTAACGGTAAAAGCCGTTTCATGCTGTGAATCATTATTTGTAACCATAGGCATAAGATTAAGTCTATCCGAAACTTTCTTCGTAAGAGAAACACATATTAATCCTTTGGCATGTGATGCCATAAAATTAACTTTTTGAGGAGTAGAAAAAGTTGCGGCATATACCAAATCTCCTTCATTCTCTCTATCCTCATCATCCACCATCAAGACCATTTTGCCTTGTTTTATATCTTCTATAGCCCTCTCTACCCTATTGTTAGGCATAAAATCCTCCAAATAAATAAAATTTTGTGAAATTGTACCATAATCCCTTGACAATTTAGATAAAAGTGACTATAATTTCACCTCACAAATAGAGTGAAAGTTTATCGCTGGGGTGTAGCCAAGCGGTAAGGCAACTGGTTTTGGTCCAGTCATTCAGGGGTTCGAATCCCTTCACCCCATCCACTCTTTTATATATCGCGGGATAGAGCAGTTTGGTAGCTCGTCGGGCTCATAACCCGAAGGTCGGGGGTTCAAATCCCTCTCCCGCAACCAGTTTTCTTAATCCAAACTATCAAATATTTTATCAATTACATCTTTACTAATCTGCGGTTTTATAGTTATATATTTTTGAGTTATATTAAAAGTGAATATTACAGCTAGTCTGTAATATTCACTTTTAATATTTTTTTAGCACTTGTGATTTGAAATAAACTCTTATGGTTTGAGTATAGAGTAATTTTGATTGTATTTTGATCTAAAAACTCTGCATTTACCCCTTTGGGGAAGTGTAAGGTTTTTAGTATGTCATGTCTGTTTTGTGGCTCAAAGTAAACTATACATGAAGAGCCATTTTTGATGGTGATACTTCCTCTATCACCTCTTATCTTGAAAAATTTTTCTTGTATCTCCCTAGTATAAAAGTTCCATATCTTCTCTCCCTTTTTTCCATCCAATTTATATTTGACTTTCGCTTTATATTTTGCATTAAATAAAAGCCTTTTAAGTGGAAAAATTGCGTATTGATTCTCTTTAAATCTAAGGTTTGGATCATTTTGTTTAGTTAAAAGACGAATTTTTAGTTTTTTGTTATCCACATCAAATAGCTCAAAAGAGATGAGTTGAATCCTTTTAAAGTAATAGTCGTTAAATTGTATGCTTACAGGAAAGCCGCTTACATCATAATTAGGAAGAGGATCTGGAGTTTCCCCATAAAATGCTGGTGGTACATCTTTTTGCTCGTCATAAGGGTAGATGACTATCTTTTTTGTTTGTGATTTTTTAAATCTCAATGCCCTATCAAATAACTCTTTTTTTATGCGATGATTTGCATCTTTGCAAACATGGTAAACATATTTTGCATGGCCACTATAACTCTTTTGAGTGCAAAGATCATTTAACTCATATATCCCCATGTCAAAAACATAGGCAATTTGGTTGGTATTGTTTAAATCTTGTGCAACACCTAGTCCAACCTCATCAGTTTGAAAATCCAAAAAGCCAAAACAGTGATATATCGCACCAAAGAGTCCATCTATACTTGCTTTATATCCAAATACATTTTTAGTAACATTTTCTCTTATTATGCCAATTTTATAGCTTGCCTTAAATGCTCTATATATGGGACTTATACCAGTAAAATCTTTTTTATTTACTATCTCATTATGTCCTGACACATGGTTTGCTACAAGATAGTTTGCATGAGATTGTGCTGCACTTCCAAGTAGTTTACTTGTGAAATAGTATGGCATGCCTGCATTTTGACGAAGAGTATTTAAGTAGTCAAATGCCATATTTTTTCATAGTCTGTATCCATCATGGGTGCTTTTATCTGTGTAACTCTATTTTTTGGCACATCTGTATTGGTTGATATTGTATATATAAAAGCGATAAAAAGTAGAATTGTTAAGATATACTTCATAACTTAAGCCTTAATAAAAAGAGACTATTAGAGATGTCTTTAGCATATTGTATTACTAATCTTTAGTAAATTCCAATAG
>JALUMZ010000170.1 GCA_027055635.1 Campylobacteraceae bacterium | reverse complement strand
GTTTTTAACTGAAAATAATCTCTTATTTTTTCTTTAGAAATATTCTCTTTTGGTTCTAGATGTTCTATGTTGTCATCTTCTATATCATCTATATAGAGTAAAGAAACAATAAAAAGTTTTAAAGTTAATCCGTTTATTATCTCTAAAGAGTAATCAAAAATTTCTCTTATGCCCATCTGTTTTACTAAAAAATACAAATCATAATAATCCCGGTACTTAGCTCTTAAAAATATAACATTTACTTTTATAGCAGCTATATTTTCTAGAGATGCTAGGTTGAATTTTTCGATTTTTTTAGGTTTTAAAAATACCCATTTTGCATTAAAAAAAGTAACTTTAACGCCATCTAATAGTACATCTATTTGCTCATATGTTTGATTAATTATCTCACTATTTTTAAAATTTTTTATGTATTGCAAAATCTCTTTTTTATCAAAACTATCTTCAAATGTAAAAAAATCCAAATCTTCACTTTTTCTATGGCAAATATGCAAAGCCAAAGCAGAACCACCTACCAATACATATTGGCTTAAGAAACTACACTCTTCATACAAGCGAATCAAAAGAGCTTGCGTCTTAGGAAGCAAGTAATTTAAGTTTTTCAAATCTTGCATTTTTCATCCTTTTAAAGTAATCACTCTCTACATCCATATCAAAAAATACTCTAGCTATCATGAGATTTGTTTTGATAAACTTCTCTTCACGCATCATCTTCTTTTCCCAAACTTTTTTCATGATACTTTTTCCAAAAAGGTTAAATCCCAAAACATTTTCATCAAAATCAGCATACTTAAGTAAATGCTCTATAAATAAATCCTTCTCTACTTTTTCGTAAATTAGCTCTTTGCTATAACTCCAAAAGATACCTTTCTCTTTCAATTTTTCAAATAATTTGACTTTTTGTTTATACTTTTTATAAATCTTAGATATAGAAACCGCAGAGAGTTTTAAATATGCTGCGATATGAGTTTGCAAATATCCGTCTTGTATCGCTTTTGCTATCGCAACTTCTCTCTCATACTCCTCAAAATAACTATAAAGCTCTTTTTTTTCTACTATCTTTGCTTTTTTACCCTTGATTTTAAATTTTGCATTATATATATCTTCTAAATTTTGAAGTTCTTTATCACTTAAATCTTTTGTAAAATCAATACTTTCAATAAGCTCAAAATCTAAACATGTTAGTAAAGTTTTTTTACTGCTCATAGCCCATGTAAATTGACCAATCTTTTTTGTTACATTTGCTTTTATTGGATTGGACTCTATATATTTTACCAAGCTTACTAAATAATTTTCATCATAAACAAAATATGACTTGAAACGCCCTTGCCACAATGGACCTACTCTCTTGTATTTGTTATTAAAATATATACTGTATCTAGAATTTATCTGCCTCATAATCAAAGACAAATTTTCATCAAATGTTTGAAGTAAAAGATGATAATGATTGTTCATCAAACAAAAAGAGTGGATTTTAAAATCATAAACTTCACCACTATCTTCTAAAATCTCTAAAAACTTTTCATGGTCCTCTACATCTAAGAAAACTCTTCTTCTCTCAACTCCTCGGTTGACAATATGATAAAAACCCACCTCTTCAAGCCTCAGTGCTCTTGGCATATACTCTCCTTTACATGTAAAGAATTAAAAGTAAATTATATCATAGTTAAGTTAATAGTAAATACCTGACCCTGTATTACTCTCTTGCATCTGCTAGAGTTATGGCAAATAGTACATTTATATTTGCTTTTTCGCAGCAGTTTTTGGCTTCCGTTAGGGTATTTCCTGTTGTTACTATGTCGTCTAGTAGGATTACATCTATACCACCTCTACATGTAAGCTTGAAATCTCTCCTGTTTTTTTGTCTGGTGCTTAGTTTTTGTCCTGAGTAGCGGATACGATTTTTTGCTCTTAGTGCTCCGTATATGGGCAAAATGTAGCCACTGATGCCTTTGGCTAAAACTGCGGAGTGTGAATATCCGCTTCTTACATGGTCGTCGATTGGGAGGACAAATATGTCTTGATTTTCAAATTCTTTTGCAAAGGGTACAAGGGCATGTTTACTGAGTTGTGAAAAGACTTTTGCGCCTATATATGTGTGTTTGGCATGGAGAAGTTTTGAGATTTCACTATACTTATAAAAAGTATAGACTTCCAAGCCGTCTTCCAAAACTCTTTTTGAGAGAGTTGGAGTCAAAAGCATATCGAGACAATTTTGACATATAGGTTGCCAACTAAGATTTAGACAGAGTTGGCAACGCATATCAATCTAGTTTAAGTACAGTCAAAAAAGCCTCTTGAGGTAGTTGAACCCTGCCTATGGATTTCATCCTTTTTTTACCTGCTTTTTGTTTCTCTAACAGTTTTCTTTTTCTTGTTATATC
>JALUMZ010000169.1 GCA_027055635.1 Campylobacteraceae bacterium | reverse complement strand
GATAATAGATAGATCAAAATCTACTGATTCTTTTGTTGATTTTTTATGGTATATGCCAAATAGCAGTAAAATTCAAAAGAAAATAACATACTCCAAGTATATCCCCGGCCTTGACATCATTATCGGCTCAAGCAGATATATCCAAAACAGAGAACCCATAATCAAATATCTAAAAGATAAATTAGAAAAAAGAAAACTAAGTGATGATGAGTTTGCATTTATATACAAAATAGAGAGCTTAAGCGATATAAAAAAATATTCAAAATTATTATTGAAAAAAAATATAAAAACAACAAAGAAAACTATCGATTTGGTTCAGAAAATATTGGCAAAAAGTCGATATAGAGGCAATATCTTTTACACAAATACAAACGAACTTTTGTATTCTACATTTCTTCAAAATCAAAGACTGTTTATTGCATATGGGGCAGATTTGACAAGGATAAACAGTATAATTGATCAAGAAACCAAAATTTCAAATAGAAATTTAAGAGAAAAAATTATCTCTTTGGTCTTAAGTATAGCTTTTGTAACACTTCTATTTTTTATCATTTCTTATTTTATAGCTAGAAAAATTGAAAAAATATTCAAAAATTATAGATTAAAAGTGATAAGCAATGAAAGAAAATATCAGCTGCTTTTCAACCACAGCAATGACGGTTTCATCATTTCAAAGATAACAGATAAGAAAAAAGCAAATATTATAAGCACAAATGATTTGGCAAAACGATTAAGCGGATATGAAAGAAGCTTGATAGGTAGAGATTTTTTTGAGCTGTTTAAAAAATTTGATAAAAAAAAGCTGTTTAAAAAAGGAGAACTACTAGATAAGGTTTTATTGATAACAGAAGATAAGAAAATGAGACATATCGAATTGAGTTGCGTTCTGTATCAGCACAATACAGAAGAGTTGTTGTTTTCATCATTAAGAGATATAAGCGAGAGGATTCAACTCAAAAAAGAGAAAGATACACAAGAAAAATTGCTAATGCAAAAATCAAAAATGGCATCTATGGGCGAAATGATAGGCAATATTGCTCATCAATGGAGGCAGCCCATATCTGAGCTTTCCGGGCTGTTTTTCGATATAGAGTCTGCTTATGATTATAGTGAACTAAATAAAAAATATCTCTCTAACAGAATTGATGAAGCTAATGACTTGCTTGAATATATGTCAAAAACCATTGATGACTTTAGAGAGTTCTATAATCCAAATAATAAAAAAGAAAAATTTTCTTTATCAGAAAATATCACCAAAACGATTTCTATCGTAAGCTCATCATTGAAGTATCACAATATAGATATACATGTCAATATAGATGAGAAATTAGTTGTCGAGGGGTATTCGAGTGAATTTTCACAAGTTTTATTAAATATAATATCAAACTCAAAAGAGATAGCTCTGATGAGAGATATAAAAGAACCTGCAATAAGTATATATTCCGATATAGAAGAGGGAAATATAAATATACATGTAGAGGATAACTGCGGAGGAATTCAAGAAGATATCATAGATAAAATTTTTAATCCATATTTCACTACAAAATACAATTATGGCACAGGGATAGGTTTATACATGTCTAAAATCATCATAGAAAATAAAATGAATGGTAAAATTTTTGCCCAAAATATTGGGGATAGAAAAGTTCGATTTACTATTATACTCTAAAATAAGTTCCCTTGTGGTACAATAATACTTAAGGGTACCTCTGATAAAGCTATCAGTGCATAGGGTTATCAGAGGTACCCTTAAAAGATGAAAAGGTATTTATCTTATGATAAAGTTGTTAATGATTGAAGATGATTTGGAATTAGCAGAAATATTGGCAGAGTATTTAGAGCAATTTGATATAAGTACCACGATAGCCGAGGAGCCATATATCGGCATATCTCATCTAGATCGTGATAAATTTGACTTAATTATACTTGATTTGACACTGCCTGGTCTTGATGGACTTGAAGTTTGTAAAGAGATAAGAAAAAGACACATAACACCCATCATAATCTCTTCAGCAAGACATGATATAACAGACAAAGTTACAGCACTAGAAAACGGTGCGGATGATTATTTGCCAAAACCTTACGATCCACTTGAACTCAGAGCTAGAATTATGAGTCTATTAAGGAGACATCATCAGGACTTTAAAGCAGACAAGCATCAATCTCAAGAAAAAAAAGATTTAATCCTAAATGAAGAGAAGATGAGTATTGAATTTTTAGGTGAAGAGCTAAATTTAACTGTAGCAGAGTATGAAATCCTTGCTTATCTTATCAAAAAAGGTGGTGGAGTAGTATCAAGAGAGGAGTTGATATACAATATAGATGCCATAAATGAAGATACTTCAAATAAAAGCATAGATGTTATGATAGGAAGAATCAGAAATAAGCTAAAAGAAAACTCTAAAAACCCCAAATATATACATGCCATAAGAGGTATAGGATATAAACTCATACAATGAACAGAAATTCTATATTTTACAGTATAACTTTTATATCTATCATATCTGTTGTAAGCATAACTTTGGCATTTATATTTCTGATGGATTATGATAAGCAAAACTATTCTGAAAAACTCAACAATAAATATACAATCGTAGCAAAAGCGACACTTTTTCATCTAAATAACTTCATAACCCAAAAGGAGCTAGAAAAGCAGGTTAAAAACTATAACATGAAAGAGATAACCGATATCTTGCTAAAAAAACAGATACTGGCTAAAGCAGAAGTTTTGCAAAAAATTGTTGCTAAGATCGGAGCAACAGCAATACTTGTATATAAAAAAAATAATTATCTTTTAATTGAACATGAAAATACAAAACTACTGCTAAAAGATATGGACTATCAGCCATATAGATATCACACTATAAGAGTTATATTTGCTCTTGTGCTCTTTATCATTATTACCGGGTATATACTAACTATTAGAAAAATTAAACCTCTAAGAAAACTAAAGAGAGAGATGGATAAATTTGCAAAAGGTGATCTGGAAATATCTTGCGCAAGTGATGGAAATGATGAGATATCTCAAGTATCCAACTCTTTTCAAAATGCCGTAAATCAGATCAAAAAACTAAATCAATCAAGACAGTTATTCTTGCGGAATGTTATGCATGAGTTAAAAACTCCTATAACAAAAGGAAGAATTAGTGTAGAAATGATAGATAATACAAAACAAAAACAAAGACTCATAACTGTTTTTGAAAAATTAGAGCTCCTTATAAATGAATTTGTCTCTATCGAACAAATTACATCAGGAGAGGGAATAAGAAATATAAAAGCTTATAGATTAAGTGATATCATAGATGAAGCTATTGATTTAGCGATGATACCAACAAAACAGGTAAATATCAATATCAAAAAAAATCTAATTTTAAATGTTGATTTTAGACTCTTCACAACCGCCATAAAAAATATACTAGATAATGGTATAAAATACTCTATCGATAAAAAAGTAGTTATTGAAGCGGGTTATGATAAAATCTCCTTTATATCACAGGGAAATCCACTTGGTGATACACTAGAGCACTATATAGAGCCTTTTACTCAGAGTAATATCTCTCATAAAAGTTTTGGCTTAGGTCTATACATCGTCTCAAACATATTAAAAGCTCATAATTTAAAGTTTACCTATGAATACAAAGAGAGTCATAACTATTTTAATTTTGAAAATCTATCAAACTTGATGGAGTAAGTACTCATCTACTCATTTCTTAAAGTATCCAAAACATTTATCTTGGTTGCTTTATATGACGGATAGTATGATGAAAATAGAACTATCACGACAGAGCCTGCAAGAATCATTAAGAAATCAACCAAAGAGAGATCTAGCGGTAGCTTGGAAGTCCCGTAAACATCAGCAGGCAAAGAGACTATATCAAATGAACCAAGTACAAAAATAGATACAAACCCCAAAGCAATACCCACAATAATTCCTCCACCGCCTATGATAGAGCCTAACAGAAAAAATGTCTTTTTGATCTCTTTTGTTGTTGCTCCAAGTGAAAACAGAAGTGCTATCTCTTTTCTTCTGCTCATAACAGTCATAAGTAAGGAGCTGATTATATTTAGTGAGGCTATTAAGATGATCAGCATCAGCACTATGAATAAGGATCGTTTCTCAAGCTTGAGTGCAGAGAAAAAATTACCATTCATCTGCCACCATCCAACTACACCCAGATTGTAAGGCAGTACCTTTTTTAGCCTTTTGATATCAACAAAGGGTCTATCTGAATATATATGGATACCGTCATAGACTCCATTTTTATAGCCCAAAACCCTTCTTATCGACTCTATGGTAGTGTACATGTAAACCTTATCATAAGCTATAAGACCAGATTTAAAATACCCTTGATATGTAAATCTCTTCATCTTTGGTATAAGTGAAAATCCACTAGGATTTGTAGCTGTAAATATAAGGGTTAATTTATCCCCGTTTTCTAAAAAATTTCTATCTCTTATCTCTTTTCCGACGATAAGAGAGTATTTACCCACTTTTTTATCTTTGAGTGCTTTTTTTAAAACCGAATTTATCTCTATCTCATTTTTAAAATTTACTCCAAAGAGAAGCCCTCCTTCGAGTCTATCTCCCTTTTTTGTGATAACTTGCGAAGATATATAGGGACTGAATTTTAGATTTGGAAAATTTTTTTTCAAAAATTCCAAATCTTTTGTATCTATTTTTTTTAGAGATTTGGAAAAAATGCTTAAAGGATAGTTCATAGTAAAAAGCTTATTTTCAAACTCCTTATCAAAGCCATTCATGATAGCCATAGCAACTATAAGCACCATGACACCGATACAAACACCTAAAAAAGCAAGTATGGCACTAACTGTTATAAATGGCTGAGTTTTATCAAATCTCAGATACTTTCTTACAAGATAAGTACTTAGAGTTTTTATGCTAATACACCTTTCTTAGGTCCACTTTTCCCACAACAATTTTTGTATTTTTTACCACTTCCACAAGGGCAAGGTGCATTTCTAGGTATCTTTTTTTCAGCAATCATAGGTGTATTATCTTCTGGCTCCAATACGCTATCATGCTCAAGCGTAACACCCTTATTTGCCTCTTCTTCCATCTTTTTTATCATCTCTTCCATGGCTCTTCTCTGCTCTTCTTCGTTTTCATCTCTGAGTTGCACGATATAAAGAGTCTTAAAACTTTCAAACTTTATCTCTTCTACCAACTCAACAAAGAGATTATAACTCTCTTTTTTATACTCAACCAATGGATCTTTTTGATTATATCCTCTAAGACCTATACCTGTTTTTAGTATATCCATCTGATAAAGATGTTCTCTCCATGCATTGTCTAGCACCTGAAGATATAGTACTCTCTCTATCTCTCTTCTTTGCTCATCATCTATAACAGACATTTTTTCATTGTAAGTATCAAGCAGTATCTTCTCTAACTCCTCTTTTAACTCATCGAAATCCAAACCTTTTAGATCCTCAATACTAAATTTCTCTTGAAGCTCTTCGTTTATAATGGCAACGAGTTTTTCTAGTTCTATGTCATCTTTTGTCGTACCTTCATATATCTCACCTCTAAATAGAAGGCTTTGAACAAACTCTTTTCTAATTTCATCTAGTTTTTCACTTATATCATAATTTTTATCTAAAAGTTTATTTCTAAAAGCATAGATAGTTTTTCTCTGTTCATTTGCAACATCATCATACTCCAACAGGTGCTTTCTTGCTTCAAAGTTCATATTTTCTATCTTCTTTTGAGCATTCTCCACAGCCCTTGTTACCATCTTGGACTCTATATGCTCACCCTCTTCGATACCGAGTCTTTCCATTATATTTTTTATACGATCACTACCAAAAATCCGAAGAAGGTTATCCTCAAGACTTAGATAAAATCTACTTTTTCCAGGGTCTCCTTGACGACCAGAACGACCTCTTAGCTGATTATCTATCCTTCTGCTCTCATGTCTCTCGGTTCCTATGATATAAAGTCCTCCTAGATCCTTAATCTCTTGTGAAATCTTTATATCAACACCACGGCCTGCCATATTTGTAGCGATAGTAACAGAACCTTTTTCACCGGCATTTTTTATGATCTCTGCCTCTTTGAAGTGATTTTTTGCATTTAAGACATTGTGAGGAATACCTTTTTTCTTTAGAAGATAGTGCAACAATTCACTCTTTTCTATAGAAGCAGTACCTACCAAAACAGGTTGACCTCTTTTGTGGCAAGCTTCTATATCTTCCATAGCAGCATTAAATTTTTCTGCTTCGGTTTTGTATATGAGATCGTTATTATCTTCTCTTATCATAGGTAAGTTTGTAGGGATTGTTATAACTTCAAGATTATAAATCTGGGCAAACTCTGTTGCCTCCGTCTGAGCAGTTCCTGTCATACCGGCTAACTTCTCATACTGCCTAAAATAGTTCTGAAAAGTTATGTCGGCTAGAGTTTGAGACTCCTCTTTTATCTCAACTTCCTCTTTAGCCTCAAGTGCTTGGTGTAAGCCCTCAGAAAATCTTCTACCCTCGCTTAGTCTTCCCGTAAACTCATCTACTATGACTATCTCACCCTCTTTTACAACATAATCAACATCTTTTTCAAAAAGATTGTGAGCTTTAAGAGCTTGATCCAAGTGGTGAGCAAGTATGGCATTTTCCAAACTATATAGATTGCCTACTTCAAAAAGTTTCTCAGCCTTTTCATTTCCCTCTTCTGTTATAAGTATAGTTCTATTCTTTTCATCGACAGTAAAATCAACATCTTTTGTTAACTGTTTTGCTATCTCATTTGCTTTTTTGTATCCATCGAGTGTTCTATTTGTCGGTCCCGAAATGATAAGAGGAGTTCTAGCCTCATCAATCAAGATAGAGTCAACCTCATCAACTATAACAAAGTTGTATTCTCTTTGGACTTTCTCTTCTAGAGTGTAGCGCATATTGTCTCTTAAATAATCAAATCCATACTCATTGTTTGTGCCGTATGTTATATCGCGAGCATACTGCTCTTTTCTGTTTGCATCATCTTCAAGTTCTGCTGTTAGTACGCCAACACTAAGACCAAGAAAATTATAGATTGGAGACATGTCTGAAGCATCTCTTTTTGCCAAATAGTCATTTACCGTTACTACATGTACACCTTTGCCGCTCATCGCATTTAATACAACAGGCAATGTAGCAACAAGTGTCTTACCCTCTCCCGTCTTCATCTCTGCTATATCACCCTCATGAAGAACAAAACCTCCAACCATCTGCACATCAAAATGACGAAGTCCGATAGTTCTCTTACTCACTTCTCTGACTATCGCAAAAATATCATAAATCATATCGTCCATGCTTTTTACATTGTCATTTAGATCTTTTTTAAATTTATCAAAAGTTTCTCTTATTTCATCATCACTCATCTTCTCATATTTATCTTCTAGGGCATTTATATTTTTTACTCTTTTAAGATAAGCTTTTACCAATCTATCATTTTTTGTTCCAAATATCTTCTTTGCAATCGTCTCTACAAACATTAATCTACCTTCTTATTTCCAAATTATTAACAATAAACCCGTAATTTTATCATAGTTTTACTATCTATTTGCTAAAACTTTACTATAATACCCCAAGGAGTTATATTTTATGAGGATTATACTATTTTTATCTATACTGTTTTTAAATATCTATGCAAATGTTTTTGATTTTAAAACTCTACAATCAGATTTTATACAGACTATTACAAACGAACAAAATAGCACCATTACATACAAGGGAAGTTTTTATGCCACAAATAGGCAAGTTGCTCTTTGGATATACAAAACTCCTGTGAAAAAAAAGGTCTATTTTATCAAAAACAAAGTTGTGATTATTGAGCCGGAATTAGAACAGGCGATTATAACAAATCTGCAAAACAGTCCAAATTTTACCTCGATCATAAAGAGTGCAAAACAGATCTCAGAAGATAGATACATGACAAAATACGAAGATACAAACTACTACATAGATGTAAAAAACAACAATATTTCACAAATATCATACAAAGACAGACTAGATAATAGAGTCACAATAAAACTAAAAAATCAAGAAAAAAATATAATCTTAGATGATGCCTTATTTAAACTAAATATACCGAAAGATTATGATATAGTAACACAATAGAAATGCCCTTACTTGACGCACATACCCTCTTTTTTGAGAGCGTCTATTATCTCTTGGGTGTTTGGTAAAGATTGTAGTTTTTGCATATAAATATTGTCTATATCTATGCTGTACTTACTGCTTGTGTACGATTTTATAGCATTTTTTAGCATCTCTTTTCCTTTCGATGTCATCAAATCCTCAAGATAGAAACTGCCTATGACTATATTTAGAGCATCTATTATCTTAAAACTCTCATCTTCCACATACCTTCCCTCTACCATCAAATCTAGCTTGATGGATACAGGTTTTTTACTAATCTTTGAAAAAACATCTGTACTAAAATCATCGATATTTAACATTTGAGCATACAGACCTACAACAACAAACATCAATACAAGAATCTTCTTCATATCTAGCCCCTTTCATCCTCGAAGTATAACAAATTTTCCTTTTTATTTTCCTCTTCAATCCTTAAAATCTCATAATTTTTATAAAAATCAATCACACTTTGTGAAATTTTGGTAATCCTGACAACCCACCTGTCAAAATCACCATAACTCAAATCAAGATATAATTTTTTTGGATTTTTAGCCCTTGAGATTGCAACATAAAATTGACTCTTCTCAAAGATATTATCTATGTTACAAATCAACTCATCTATACTCATGCCTTGGGACTTGTGGATAGTGATAGCATAAGCTAACTTTAGAGGAAATTGCTCTATGGAGACAAGAGGTTTCTCTTCTATATCTCCATTTAGGATGATATTTTCACTCATGGTGTATTCCATCCTATCAACCTTTACCAAAGAGTTATCTTTCTCCACAAGCACATAATCATCACCAATTTCTCGGACTACTCCTCTTTCTCCATTGTAGTATTTTTGCCATTTATTTGTACAAAAAAGCACTTTTGCGCCGATTTTTAGAGTCAAATCACAAGGAACAGGGAGAGATCTTTTCCAACTCTCTATCTTCTTTACGTGTAAACTCTTTACATGTAGCTTCTCTTTTGCCCTCAGTAAAACAGGCTCTCCTTTTAACTCTTGCAACTTTTTTAAGTTCATCCTATCTGCCTCTGCATTTCTAGCAAATAGGACTGTTGCATCACTTTCTAAAAGAGAGCTGTTTTTCCTTAGCTTCCTTAGATAGTCTATCACCTCTTTATCTACATTTGCCCATCTTATTTTATTTAGTATTTTAAAAAAATCTCTATCTTTTGTTCTTTTTGTTACGGTTAACTCCACTATGAGAGGATTGAAAAATTCCCATGCACTACTTTGAAAGGCATATCCGT
>JALUMZ010000168.1 GCA_027055635.1 Campylobacteraceae bacterium | reverse complement strand
AAAGTATAATAACCAAAATTTATACATTTGGAGAAAATATGAAACAAATCTTAATGGGAAATGAGGCTATTGCATTGGGTTTAGTACATGCCAATGTAGATATGGTTTCAGGGTATCCCGGAACACCCTCTAGTGAAATTTTAGGAAATTTTGAAAAATTTTCAAACAAATTTGACTGCGAAACCTATGCGCAATGGGCAACAAATGAAAAAGTCGGCTTTGAAGTGGCATATGCCGGGGCAATTGCAGGTAAAAGGACTTGCACTACTCTTAAACAAGTAGGCTTAAATGTAGCAAGTGATGCCTTGATGAGTGCTTCATACATAGGTCACTTGGGTGCTATGCTTTTAGTGAGTGCCGATGATCCCGGTTTTCACTCTTCACAAACCGAACAAGACAGTAGAAGTTTTGCCAAGTTTGCCAAGATACCTGTATTTGACCCTGCAACTCCGCAAGAGGCTTATGACATGGTCAAAATTGCACTTGATCTTTCACAAGAGTTTGAAACCCCTGTGATGCTTCGTCCTGTCATGAGAGTATCACATGCCAGAGAGATTTGTGAAGTTGATGATGAAGTAAATTTCAAGCCAAATAAAGGTGAATTCAAAAGAGATATAGGCAGATGGGCAGCAGTTCCCCCAAGAGGAAGATTTGCCCAAGGGTTAGAGCAGCTAAAAAGAGTAGATACTATAGCTCAATACAACTGGGAAAATTTTATAGAACCTAGAGTAAAAGAGTTAAACAGAAGCCAAACACTCTGCCTAACAAGCGGAACAGGTGATGGTTATGTCAAAGAGGCTGTAGAAGAATTAGGACTTGAAGCTGATATTTTAAAACTAGATATGCCTTATCCATTACCGAAAGAGAAGCTTGAGAAGCTGTTTGATGATTACAAAACTGTTATAGTATTTGAAGAGACTTATCCTTGCATAGAGGAGCAGTTAAGCTCTCCAAAACTACATGGAAAACTTACAAACGATGTCCACAAGATAGATGAATTTTCAAAAGACAAAGTTATACGAGCCTTTAACAATGTCGGACTTACAGATAAACAGAGTCCATATCAAAATAAAAAATTTGAGGATGAACTCCCTGTTCGCCCGCCAAATCTCTGCCCAGGATGTCCGCATAGAGATGTTTACTACTCTATAATGAAAGTATTTAAAAAGAAAAAATCCATATATCCATCAGACATAGGATGTTATACTCTAGCACTAAACCAAGGCGCTATCGATACTGTATTGTGTATGGGTGCAAGTGTCGCTATGGCAAGCGGATTTTCTATAGCAGATAAAAGTAAAACTGTTATAGCAAGTATCGGCGATAGCACCTTTACCCACTCGGGAGTTGCCCCTCTTATAAATGCCGTCTATCAAAAGCACAAATTTATACTTGTGATTATGGATAATTCGGTCACCGCCATGACAGGTCGCCAAAAAACACCCGAGAGAGCAAATCCAGGAGTAATAGACCTCAAACATATAGTCGAGGGTTGCGGTGCGGTATGCATGGAGCATATTTACACTCCTAATATAGATGAAAGTGTAGCTTTTATGAAAGAGGTGAAGAAAAAATTTGAAGACATGGATGGTCCTTTGGTGGTGATTATGAGAGAATTTTGTGTGCTTGACAAAGAGAGAGCTCCTACTATGCTTCCAGGCATCTATGCAGAGGTGGATCCTAACAAGTGCGTAGCATGTGATATATGCACCACCCAATACAAATGCCCACCAATGCACTACAATGAAGATCACAAGATAGAGATAGACCCATTTTTATGTATAGGCTGTGATGCATGTATAGATGATTTATGCCCAACAGATGCGTTTATAGAAAGGAAATTGAAATGAAATATCAAGTTGTAATTGCAGGAATTGGCGGTCAAGGAGCTGTATTTTTAGTAAAAGTTTTATCCATTGCTGCAGGACTAAAAGATCAAAAATGTCTTGGTACTGAAAATCATGGCATGAGCCAAAGAGGTGGTTCAGTATCTTGCTATGTCAAGGTTGGAGATTTCTACTCTCCTGCCATAGATGAAGGGCAAGCGGATCTACTTATTGCACTTGAGGGAAATGAGGGTTTAAGAAACATACAGTATCTAAAAAAAGATGGTGGGACTATCATTGTAAATGCTGATGAAAAATTCCCAAATATAGAGTATAAAACAGTAAGAATTGACGCTTTTGAGAAAGCAACAAATGCAGAGATTCCTATACAAGCGCTAAATGTTTATATGTTGGGCGTAGCACTTGCAAAAGACCCAAACTTTCCTTTTAACTTAGGAGATATAGAAGAAGCCATAAAAGTGATGAATGCAAAAATGGCAGATAAAAATATAGCTGTACTTCATAAAGCTATAGAAGATAGTAGGAGTGTATAGATGATATGGTCAAAAG